>JALOPT010000199.1 GCA_025453715.1 Methanoregulaceae archaeon
ATAGCAGACCCGGAACTTGGTGGCGAACCGAGGGTGTACGACCTCCTTGCCGGGTGTGATGTTCGTGCGAGCATATTTCCAACCGCATCAGGGCCACTTGTGCTGTACCAGCAGCAGTCTCAGATCCATATTGAGTTCCCCCGTAATTTTAACCCGAAAATTGACTCGGTTGAGCGGAAAATTACCCTCAATACCCGGTGGTTTGTTGACGCCGCATGCGGTATCGGTACGCTTGGGCTTACTGCCGCACGGCTCGGGGTGCCCCATATCGTGATGAACGATGCCTGGTTTTCTGCTGCATTCTGGTCTGCATACAATATTTCCATCAATAGTGAATTTCTTGCTGTTGACGAGGTGGTCATGCATAAGACCTACGACGAGATGAAAACCCGCCCGGTTGGCCGGATGCCTGAACTGGTTGCAGAGGCCCGGGGGAGGCAGAGTATCGAGGTGTACCATGGGGACCTCGCGGACCTCTACCGGGTACTTCCCGGTGTCCCGGTCCTTACAGCCCTTGATCTCTTCAATAAGGAAAATACCGGGCTTATTCAACACATCACCGCCATTTACCGGGAGCATGTCAGCGGCGAGGTATTTATCCCCTGAAGAGCGCATTAAATATGGGGACTAGCCCGGGTGGCCCGGCGTCACTTGTAACCCGAAACCGTCGGTATGCGGGGGGCGAAGTTTGAGGAAGGCAACAGCGGGCTGCTGGAGCTTCTGGCATCCTGACGAAGAAGCCTCGTCCTGTGAGGTCGGTGGACAGGTATCAAGACTCCGGAGGGAGTGGCGACCTGCAGCCGCAGAGACCGGTCCAGGCCCGGAAGGGAGCAGACTTACTGCGGACATTCGGCGCCCACAGGGTTGCGGGGTGGAGAAAGGGTTCTTCAGTGAAAGCAGCAGCGTATTGTCGACCGATAACGTGTCCCTAATGTTATGCTAATACTATGTCGAAAGTCACCATCGTCGGAGCAACCGGGAATGTCGGAATGTTTGCGGCACACGCAATATCCGAAATACCGTACGTCAGCGAAATCCTGCTCCATGGCAGGCCCGGGAGGGAAGAACTCCTTGATGGCATTGCCCATGACCTGATGGACTCTTTTGCTGCCTGTGGAAATTATACGAAAATCGACTGGACGACAGATATTGAGGAATTGAAAAGCTCCGAGATTGTCGTATGCACGGCTGGAAACGCCCGTGTCCCTGGTCAGACAAGGCTGGACCTCGCGCTCCAGAATGCCCACATCGTATCCGGGCTCGCTGAATCCATTGCCATGGTTGTCCCAGACACGAAGATCTTTATGATAACGAACCCGGTTGACGTAATGACGTCAGTCGCGCTGAAATATTCTGGGCTGCAGCCCCAGCAGGTATTCGGTCTTGGTACGCATCTTGACTCCATGCGGCTGAAATCATTGATAGCCTCGTATTTCAGGGTCCATCCAAGCGAAGTGCACACGCGGATAATCGGGGAGCACGGAGACAGCATGGTTCCGCTCTGGTCAGCGACAACAATCGGTGGCATCCAGATCAGTAACCTGCCTGCATTTTCACGCATCCCTATCAAGGAGATGGTGGAATCGGTCAAAAACAGCGGTGAGCTGATTATCAGGGGAAAAGGAGCGACCGTTTACGGTCCGGGTGAAGCGATCGCGACCCTTGTAAAGACGATCCTTGGTGATGAAAACCGTATCCTGACGGTATCCGCGTATATACGAAGGGAAGTCCACGATATCGGGGACGTCTGCATCAGTGTCCCTGCGCGGGTGAACCGAAGTGGTGTATTCCCGGTAACCATAAAAATTGACGAGTCGGAAGTGGTCCAGTTCCGGGAGTCTGTGGAAAAGATCCGGGCAATTACCCAGCAGGTACTGCAGTCACTCGAGAAGGAAAAATCTTCTTTGAAATCCTGAAAATACCAAAAAACCGTTTCTGAAAATACCAAAAAAAATTGAATGCGTTTAGTCTGATCACATCAGGGTCAGTTCAACGATCTCTGCCCGCTCGACGCCCTTCAGGCCACTGATCTTTCCTTCAACGGCATCCGTCTCGCCGCCCTGATCGCTGACCACTACGACAAGTTTCAAGGCTTTTAAACCAAAGCCGATCGGTTCTTCGACAATCTGTTGTACACGGGGAAGGATTCGTTTGATCTCGCTTTTCAGTGCTTCAAGGTCAACTTCCGGGGATTCTGGCATTACCCTGAGAATCAGTGCGACGTCTCCCATCGCTTATGGACCCCCAAAACCGCATTTTGGACATGTATAGGGGATACTCTGTTCTCTACACCGGTAGCATCTCTTGATGCCGTAGCCACATGAAGGGCATCCGAATTCGGTAGCGCCTTCTTCTGCGAGTGGAGCACAACATGATGTGCATTTCTTGTCTGACATGGTAACTCCTGAGATTCCTTATAACTTCTCTTTTTAAACAATTAAAAGGTTGTACCGATCCTCGTACCTTCCACCTGTTCTCCCCTGAGAAACGCCTGGAATGTTTCTTTCTTTTTCCCGTTTATTATCAGTGTCCGGACACCGTGCTGCAGGACAAACCGGACAAATCCCGGGTCAACTTCATCGCATGCCACCGGGGTGGTGACCTGTTCCTGGAGGGTGTCCCCCTTCATGATACCATCAACAGATTTCAGGACTATGAGGTCAAGCCCGAGACGGTATGCGACCCAGGCAGCAATAGTATCAGACGTAATATCCCATTTGTGGGGGAGCGGGTCCATGTCCCTCATCAGCGAATAAGGGAGAAATACCGCGGGGTGCTCCGGTACCCTGAGTTCAGGGCTTGTACGGATCCCGAAGGACGAAATATACCAGCCATATTGTTCCATCCCGAGAACTGCCATCCAGTGGCTCTCATTATCAGGTACGTGCAATGACCGTACAAGATTTGCAAACGGCCCTCCCCCGGGAATGATAAGGGCAGCAACGGGGGATGCCAGGAGCTCGCTGGTGATCACGGGCACCTCGTTGATCAGGCTCCCGCCGATTTTCATCACAAAAGGCCCCTGCATAGGTACAGATCTATATCGTCAGGTTATTAAAACCGGACTGCGACCAGAAATAGTGAGGTTTCTCCCGGTATTCTTTCTTTTCTGCCTGATAATCCCCGGGGTCACTGCAATTGCCATTACCGGGTTCTGCCC
>JALOPT010000043.1 GCA_025453715.1 Methanoregulaceae archaeon
TTTATTATCTTTGGAGAGGAATCGCTATAAAAGGGTATGTAAGGTCAGATAACATAAGTCGGGTTATAGATCGACCGTATTTTCAGATGGTCCCGGAAATACCGCAATTGTTTCCCAACTGTTGGGGCGAATTGCGGGACACTGGACCCGGGTCATTATTAGTGGTATATCCGGACCAGGATATCGGCCTGACCCGGGTCATATTCTATCCGCAGGGAAGCGGTTTTTACCAGTCGACCGGGAAAACATTAACAATTCGAAGGGTAAATTATAAATATAACCATGGAAAAGGCAAAAATTCACGACCTTTCTACAAAAAAAATGCCTACCGGCATCTCATCACTTGACCCGATGATGGAGGGAGGGATCCCCCCGGGATCAGTAGTGCTCTTACTATCGGAAATCGGTGCCGGGAGTTTCGAGTTTATCTATAGTTCAGTTCTTTCCATCGCTTCAAGAAAAAGCCAGAACCCGGTTTCGGAGACGATAATATTTCCTTCAAATATCAGGTATGTGACTTTTACCAAGATGAGCGAGGATGTGAAACGGGAGATGCAGCTATCGTTTTTCCAGGACCTGCTTACCGGACTGGACAAGATACAGTTCGATGACCTTTCTCAGCTCTATTTTGATGCCAGTGTCGTCCCGATTGACTGGTATAGTAAAGGGGATATCGTTTCACGACTTCAGAACCGGAACAACCGTGATATCCTCTCCCAGCTTTCATTGATCTTTGGTCCGGGTGCAGATAACAACCTTGTAATCCTCGATTCACTGACAGACCTCGCAACACAGTACGCCGGAACAACCCGCTGGGGGGACCTGATGGCATTTATGCGCGGGCTTCAGCGGATTGCAAAAGAGCTGAATACGACAATATATATGCCCCTCGCCACGGGGATCCTGGATATTAAAAATGAGCGTGAAATAGCGGACATTGCGGACGCGGTAATCTTTTTCCACTGGGAGGAGAGCACAGCTGCCCGCCGTCAGCGGGTCATGTATTTTGAAAAATTCCGGGGTTTAATGCCACATCTCGAGGAAAAAGACCTTGTAAAATTTTCAATCAGGATTTCTGCAGCGATTGGATTTGAAGTGAGTAATATCCGGGTGATCATATGAAAGAAGGGCGGGTAAAGATAGGTATTGAAGGGCTTGACCAGATGATGGGCGGGGGCCTGGTCCCCGGGAGTATCTCTGCGATTATCGGGTCTTATGGTACCGGAAAGACTTCTTTCGCGCTCCAGTTCTTGTGGGAAGGTGTGAAGCTCGGGGAACACACGATTTATATCAGTCTTGAAGAGAGGGAAGAGCGGATCTTTGAATACATGTCACAGAAGGGATGGGACTACAAGCCGTTTATTAATAAACAAATCACCGTCCTGAAACTCGACCCATCGGATTTCAACCTCGCTATCAACCGTATCAAAAATGAACTCCCTGAGCTTATCCGGACTATCGGTGCAACAAGGGTAGTAATAGACCCGATATCGCTGTTCGAGGACCTGTTCGAGAGCAATTCAATGAGAAGGCAGGAAATGTTCCGTTTTGTTGAAGGCCTGCGTGACCAGCAGTGCACCGTTGTTATGACCAGCGAGACCGACCGTGATAACCCGTATGCAAGCCGTCACAATCTCATCGAGTACCTTTGCGACACCGTTATTATCCTGCGTTATGTCAGACCAAGTGACCTGACTGATGTTCACCTGGCCCTGGAAGTGGTAAAAATGCGTTTATCCAGCCACTCAAGAGAGATAAAGCCCTACGAGATCCTCCAGGACCAGATCCTCGTTCACAGCGAGGCAAATGTATTCTAATCCCTGTATTTTCATGGCTGGTTACACTACATCGGGGAGAATAATATCATCCATGAATGTCGAGAGGTTGGAGATCATCATGGGGTCAAGTCCTTTACCGACTGCAAGGAAGACCCCGGGAGTATCTATCAGCCTGAGCCGGTTTGAGATATAATGGATAAATTTTGAGATACTCGCTGACGGGAGGTATATCAGCATGGTACTGATGGAATCGAAAAGGATACATGGGTCTTTGTCCTCAGATTCATTCAGGGCCCCGGTTATTGCGATGCCCAAATCGGTCAGGTTGGAGGGGTTGCTGATAAACCTGACGTTCTGTTCAGCCGCCGGGGTCGTCCCGATGGCGTAACTGGTAATAGCATCAATGAAAAACAGCTTTGCTATATCGATTCCCGATTTTTCATAATTCTTTTTCAGGACTTCGGCAGGCTGGTTCGTGGTAATGACAATTACCCGGTAACCCTTATCTGCCATCGTTTTCACGATGTCTATGTTGTCCTGTTTCAACCGGTCAGCTGTGGTCAGCCGGAGGACCAGGTTTTTTCCACGGGAGATATCCCCCGTTACTGTCTCTATCAAAACCTGGTTCACCTGCTGATAAATTCCCGGTACGCTTCGGGGATCTCTTTGTCATCCGTTACAATTGCCCCGTTCAGGTCCTGGAGGTTCGCTATGATCTGTTCTGTATTTTTAATCTGGAGCTGGAGGCGTATCTTTAAATCACCAGGTGGTCCTTCCTGCTCGACCTGTTTCTCGAGTTCCCTGAGATTATCATGGACAATTTCAATGGGGTGGCGGAGCCGGTTTGCACATTCCGTAATATAGGATATCAGTATCTCGTGGTTCTCTTCAATCACTTTTTTTGACTGAATGAATTCCTTCTGGTACTCGTCCTTTGTTGCCGATATCACTGCCACAATTGCGGTGACAAGGATGAACATCATGGCACGGAGGAGCGGAGGCCAGGTCAGTTCTCCTAAAATCTCATAGCTGACGATGATATGCATCACACCGAGAACAATCGCCAGGAACACTGCCCGCTGGTGGTACCATATTGCCGCCAGTACAAGGAGTATGTAAAAGACATGGGTATAGGCCAGTTCAATTCCCCAGTAAAGATGAATAGTCTCTTCAAGAAGCAGGCAGAAAAGAACGAGCAGGACCAGGGTGAATTTTTTATTTTCAGAATCCCGGAACCAGTTGAATACCCGGTTTGTATTTATTAAACCCATTGTTTCAGTCCTCTGATTAATCAATTGGTAATACTGGCATAAGTCCTTTGATCTCGAAATACCCCCTGAATGTTACTGTATACCGGGGTAAGGCCGCCATGGTGTTGATCTGAATAAACAACTTCAACAATACCAGGTAAAAAAATCTCCAGGTATTCCGTTTATACCTGCTAATCGGGATAAAAAACAAATAAGAATTCCTGGTTTGTGATGTGGACGCAAATGAATGTACTGATAGTTTTCGGAAAACCTGATCCTATATCTTTTTCACACGTGAGAGAAGAGATTCTTTAGGTGAATTCTGGAATACCGGCCCGGTATCAATGCAGCCGTTAGTCCGAACCGGAATGAATGCAAAAGCAATCGACCAGGTACGTTACAACAGTATCGTGAAGGCGACCTCTGATGTTATCAGACAGGCACAAATCTTTCTCCCGGCTGATGTGAAGTCCGCGATTTATCGGGCGATGGAACGGGAGACCAGTCCTGTTGCAAAGAGCGAACTCAGAAATATTCTCGATAATCTTTCGCGCGCAGAAGAAATGCAACTCCCAATATGCCAGGATACAGGGGTTCCGGTCATTTACCTGACCCTCCCTCCCGATATCTCATACTGCACAGAATTATTCGATGCTATCCGGGATGGTGTACGGAAAGCAACAAAAGAGGTCCCCCTCCGCCCTAACGTCGTGGACCCGATCAGCCGGGAAAACACTGGTGATAATACCGGGACGGGAATGCCCTCCATCCATGTCAGACCCGGATGTCAGCTGACAATAACCGTCCTGCCTAAAGGTGCCGGGGCCGAGAACATGTCGAGAATCGCAATGCTCCTGCCGTCGGAGAAAGCCAGTATTCCGAAATTTATAACGGAAACGATGCTGATCGCGGGAGGCCGGCCATGCCCTCCGGTATTTCTTGGTGTCGGTATCGGTGGCACATTTGACCAGGTGGCATCTCTTGCCAAGGAGGCGCTCCTCCTCCCCGTGGATACCATGGACCCGTACGAGCAGGAGCTGTGTGATACGGTGAATAAACTCGGGATAGGCCCGATGGGTCTCGGGGGGGATACCACAGCTGTCGCAGTGAAGGTAAAACGTGCCTGTTGTCATACTGCATCGCTACCGGTCGCAGTGAACGTGCAATGCTGGGCATCGCGTCGGGCATCGGTGGTGGTTCCCCTGTGAGTAGTATAGAATTGCATACGCCACTTGGTGATGAGGTCCTTTCACTCAGGGCCGGTGACCATGTAACACTGTCAGGAATTGTTTATACTGCCCGTGATGAAGCACACCTGCTGATGATGGAGCGGGATATCCCGTTCGACGCAAAGGGTGCAGCGATTTACCATTGCGGTCCCATAATCATTGACGGAAAAGTTGTGGCCGCAGGGCCGACCACCTCGGCACGTATGAATAACCTGTCCGGGTTCCTGCTGGAACGTGGTGTCAGGGCATTGATTGGTAAGGGGGGGATGGGAGAAAAAGTAAGGGGGCAACTCAGGGGAAGGGGGGTATACCTGGCTTTCACGGGTGGTTGTGCGGCCCTCGCTGCTTCAAGGATGAAACACCGGGGAGCACATTATGAAGAGCTTGGTATGGCAGAAGCGGTATGGGTACTCGAATTCGACAAGGTACCGCTTGTTGTCGGTATTGATTCGGAGGGGAATGATATTTTTAATGATGTGAGCTCCAAAGCAAAACTACAATTCGAATCCCTATTCAAATAATCTAAGGAACCAAAAGCTGTAAAGGAGTAAAGGACACCCGCATGAAGATCGAGATTGACGAGTCCCGTTGTAAAGGCTGTAACCTCTGCACCGTTGGATGCCCTTACAAGATATTCCAGGCCGGAAAAAAGCCTAACCGGAAAGGGGTACTGGTCCCCCTCCTCGACCGGCCTGAACGATGTACGAACTGCAGGCTGCAGCACCTTTATGGCAGGGTGCTATGCGGAGTCTGCCAGATGACCTGCCCGGACCAGGCAATCAGGTTCAGGGACGAAAAATCCGGTGAGCCCGTTAAGGTGGCGATTGAATATTGACCAAAATTGAATTCATGCAGGGAAATATCGCCTGTGCAGAGGGTGCCCTCGCAGCCGGGTGCAATTTCTTCGGCGGGTACCCGATTACACCCTCTACTGAAGTTGCCGAGCACATGGCAGTAAAACTCCCGAAAAAAAACGGGACATTCATCCAGATGGAAGATGAAATTGCCAGCATGGCCTCCATTATCGGGGCATCTTGGACCGGCGCCAGGGCAATGACGGCAACAAGCGGCCCCGGTTTTTCACTCATGATGGAGAACATCGGTTACGCGGTTATGACAGAAACTCCGTGCGTAATTGTAAACATCCAGCGTGGTGGCCCAAGTACCGGACAGCCAACAATGGCCGCATCAGGTGACATGATGCAGTGCCGGTTTGGTTCACACGGGGACTATAGTGTAATTGCACTCTGTCCCTCCAGTGTCCAGGAGATGTATGAGCTTACGGTTAAGGCTTTTGACCTGGCAGAACGGTTCAGGGTGCCGGTGTTCCTGATGGCTGACGAAATAATCGGGCACATGCGGGAGCGGATCATTATCCCGGACACAGTAGAACTAACAACAAGGAGGCCTCTCGTCCCTGGTGTCCTCCCGTTCCACCCCGGAGATGACCTTGTACCTGGGTTCCCCGAGTTCGGAAAAGGATTCGGTGTCCATGTGACTGGTCTTACCCACGATGAACGTGGTTATCCGTGTGCCACAAACCCGAAACTTCACGAACAGCTCGTTATGCGCCTTTACAATAAGATCGAGAATGCCAGGAAGGAAATTGCAGACTATGTTGTAACAAACCCTGATGCCGAAATAGTTTTTGTGACGTATGGTTCTCCTGCCAGGTCAGTGGAACAGGTACTTCACGATACCGGAAATAAAATAATCGGGCATCTGCGCCTAAAAATGGTATGGCCTTTTCCCGAGCACGCAATTGCTGAGTTCCCGAATGCAACCCGTTTTATTATTCCTGAACTTAACCTCGGCCAGCTAGCACGCGAATTTGACCGTCATACCAGCATACCTGTTGTACAGGTCCCGAAACTGGGTGGAGACCTTCACCTGCCTGCAGACCTGAAAAAACTGATCGGGGTGGATGCATGAGCTACGAGGACTGGTTCCGGCAGGACCGGCTGCCCCACATCTACTGTGCAGGGTGCGGTAACGGGACAATAATTAACTGTACACTCGAAGCAATTGAGGAAATGGGCTGGAAAAAGGAGGAGACTATTTTTGTTTCCGGTATCGGCTGCTCATCAAGGGCACCCGGGTATATTGTCACCGATTCCCTCCATACCACGCACGGGCGGGCACTTCCCTTTGCAACCGGCGTAAAAATGGCACGCCCAGGGTTTCACGTGATTGTTTTTACCGGCGACGGAGACCTTGCAGCAATTGGTGGGAACCATTTTATCCATGCATGCCGGCGAAACATCGATATAACTGTTGTATGTATGAATAACCAGATTTACGGGATGACCGGGGGCCAGGGGAGCCCAACTACCCCGAAAGGAGCACTCTCGACCACTACACCGTTTGGCTCTGTCGAACCCGCATTCGATCTCTGCGAACTTGCCATTGCCGCAGGAGCGAATTACGTTGCCCGCTGGACTTCGTACCATGTGAAAGAGCTGACCAAGGCTGTCAAAGCAGGACTGGAGAATCCAGGGCTCTCTTTTATAGAGGCAAGGGTACAATGCCCGACCAACTACGGCAGGAGAAACAAGTTTAAACAGGTCCTTGACCAGGTCGAACATCTCAGGTCGCATTCTATGCTGAGGCAGAAATATCTCCAGCATCAGGAGCGGGGTGATGCCGTACCTGACGGTACGATTGTCGTTGGGGAATTCGTAAAGCGGAACCGTCCGTCCATGGGGGTACCACGATGAGACAGGAAGTACGGTTTTCAGGGTTTGGGGGCCAGGGGATCATCCTTTCGGCAGTTATCCTCGGGCGTGCCGCTGTTATGTATGACAGCAAGTTTGCTGTCCAGACCCAGGTATACGGGCCTGAAGCGCGGGGTGGGGCCTCGATGAGCGCCGTAATTATTGATGATGAACCCATTCTTTTTCCAAAAGTAACTATCCCTGATATTTATGTAATCATGTCACAGGAAGGGTTTGAAAAATATGGCGCTTCGGCCCAGGAGGGGGCGATAATGATCATTGACTCTACTCTTGTCCATTCAAGACCGGCCTGCACCTGTATTGAGGTGCCGGCAACGAAAGAGGCCCGGGAAAAACTGGGACGCGATATTGTTGCCAACATAGTGATGCTCGGGGCCCTGGTCGCTGCAACGCACGTGGTATCAGAATCCGCCATCGAAAGGGCAATTCTTGACAGCGTACCAAAAGGGACTGAAAAACTGAACCAAAGCGCGATGACCCGCGGATTTGAACTTATCAAAGAAAGAGGGCAGTCAGCATGAAGATACTCGAGTATGAAGCAAAACGGGTGCTCGGTGAATCGGGCATAAAAATTCCGAAAAGCGTTCTAATCAGGTCCCCGGAAGAGCTGGGGGCGCAGCTCCCGTCACTCCCGGAGAACCTTGTCCTGAAAGCACAGGTGGATGTTGGTGGCAGGGGAAAGGCCGGTGGGATCCTGATGGCGGATAAGGCCGTTGCAGTTGAGACTGCGAAGGACCTTTTTTCGCGTGAAATTAAACATATCCCAGTCAAAGAAGTGCTTGTCGAGGAACAGCTCGAGATCACGCATGAATATTATCTTTCTATAGCGGTCGACAGGTCGACAAAACATTCCCTGCTCCTCTTTGCTGATGCAGGCGGGGTAGAGATCGAGAAGGTCGCAAAAGAGAACCCTGATGCAGTCCGCAGGGCCTCACTCCCCCTTATCATGCATGATGTCCCGCAGTTCATGGTACGAGACCTCCTTGGGAATGCGCCGAAGGAACTGGGCCCGGTAATTAACCAGCTTTATCACGTATTCCAGGAAAAGGATGCATTGCTCGCTGAGATTAATCCCCTTGTCACGACCCCTGCGGGTGTGATGGCAGCTGATGCGAAGCTTATTGTTGATGATAATGCCTTGAAGAGGCAGGGAATCACCGTGAACCGCGACCTCACTGATCGTGAACGTGAAGCTGAACGACACGGGTTCTCCTATGTCGAACTTGATGGGACAATCGGCGTTATCGGGAACGGTGCCGGGCTGACAATGTCCACCCTCGACCTGATTGAATATTATGGCGGCAGGGCTGCAAATTTCCTTGATGTCGGGGGTGGGGCCGAACAGGAGCGGGTAATGAACGCAGTCCGCCTTGTCGCAAGCGTCCCGTCCGTGAAAGCGATCGTGGTAAACCTGTTGGGCGGTATTACCCGGTGTGATGAAGTCGCAAAAGGCATCATAAGCGCAGGTATAACCCAGCCTGTTATTGTCAGGCTTGCCGGGACAAACGAGGCCGAGGGCCGGAAACTCCTTTCTGACAAGGGTTACCAGATGCCTGATACTATGGAACAGGTGGTAAAGGTAGCAGTGGAGATGACACGATGATCTTTGGAGATAAAAAAACAGGGTTGATCGTCACCGGGGCTACCGGTAACCAGGGTGCCTTTCATATTGCCCTGATGAACGAATATGCAAAGAGCATTGGAGGAAGGGGTGTTGTCGCCGGTGTCACACCAGGTAAGGCCGGGCAGGAAGTCCACGGGGTCCCTGTTTACAACAGCATCCGGGATGCGATGAAAGAACACGATGCCAGTGCCAGTGTCCTTTTCGTTCCCGCCTTCGCCGCCGGGGACTCGATCATGGAGTCCGCAAGTGCCGGGCTTTCCCTGGTTGTAGCCATCACCGAGCATATACCTGTCCATGACACCATGAAAGCTATTTCATATGCAAAAATGAATGACTGCGCTGTTATCGGCCCGAACTGCCCCGGCTTACTCTCTCCCGGGGAGGTAAAAATGGGTATTATGCCGGCACAATTGTTTAAAAGGGGGCATATCGGTGTGATTTCCCGAAGTGGGACCCTTACCTATGAAATTGTCGATGAACTTACCCGTGCCGGTCTTGGCCAGAGCACCGTTATCGGGATTGGCGGGGACCCTGTTATCGGTCAGACATTTACCGATGTTCTCGCAAGGTTTTCAGAAGACCACGAGACAAAGGCGGTTGTAATAATCGGGGAGGTTGGGGGAGCACTTGAAGAGGAAGGTGCAAAATCAGCTGAAATTCCAATTGTTGCATATATAGCAGGAATATCAGCACCTCCGGAAAAACGGATGGGGCATGCAGGTGCAATTATTGAAGGTGGTGAAGGGGATGCCCGATCGAAGATAGAGCGCCTGAAGGCCATGGGTGTGCCTGTTGCATCACGGCCATCAGAAGTACCTCGTCTGATCCACAACCTGATTTAATTCATTTAAGCAGGTATGGATATCAAAAAATCTGCTGGCAGCTTAGTGTCCCATAAACGGGCTGCTCGGAAATTAAAATAAAGAGCGGGGTACATTGATCATTATATCATGGGCCCGGGTTTTGGGAGACGAGCATTGATGGATAACCTCGGAAAAAGGAAGGGAAACTAAATGGCTGGGGCAGAAGGTAGCAACTCTGGCACCGACCCGGAACAATACCTGTTACCGGGAGAGAAAATTCTCCGGTATTCCGGTGCTGTTGGCATTAAGAAATTCTTCTTTAATGCATATATTACAGATCGGCGGATATTTCTGGTTGACCAGAACGAGAAAAAACCCGGGTTTATCTCCAAGGAAATCCCGCGTGAGGTTATCATGGGAAGCCATTTGGAATCCCCGGGATCTCCCGACCCGTTCCTTGTGCTCACGATACGGACGTCAGAAGATGAGACAAGGACGATGAAAATTGCATTCGTCCAGGAAGACAATGACCGGACTGCAGAGATAGAGGAATGGATCAGTGTATTACACGGAAGGCCGCTGAGACCAGTTAAATCAGTTATGCGCCACCGGGAAGCCCCTGTAACGGTCCATAGGGATGACACTCACCGGACAAGGGCACATGATAAACAGGGATCACGATACCATGGGACACAAGAACCAGCTGTATCCGGGACACAGATCCACCGTGGACCGGACAAAACATGGTCGATACAACCTGGTGATTCTCCTGCTCCGGGTCCCGCACTCAATGCGGATGAACAACCTTTCGGTACACAGGCGACTGTTCATGAAGTAATTGAAATTGCGTTCTGCCACCATTGCGGGAAAAGAGCACCCCAGGGAGCAAATTTTTGTCCGTTCTGTGGGACTAAACTTCACCGCCCCGATCATAACTCCTGACGATGCAAAGGAGTACGTTTTTTTTCAATGAGAGGGTCCGATTGGGACATTTAAGAAAATTACAGAGATTTAGTGATTATTTCTTACTCCAGCCAGGACCTCTAAAGCAGCGGGGTGAAGCCCCGGGAGTATGATTAAATTTTGGAATTACCAATTTTAAAATATAGATTTGAGAGAATTAGCCCTTAAAATGCCTGATAGGTGCCCGATATAAGATGATTTTGAACGGGACATTTTCCTGGTCACGGTATGACTTTCTTGTGTGTTGTGTTGTCGTCGTTGAGTGTGGAGTGAGAGAGGAAAGGTATCAAAATCACAAACGCGAGAAACGGGAGAAA
>JALOPT010000044.1 GCA_025453715.1 Methanoregulaceae archaeon
CCCGATGTTGAACGTGTTACGATGCCCCGGGCCGGTTCGCCAGTAATCGGGAGGCTGGTAGCATGAGCATCGGCACTGTCCCGATGAAATTCCGGGTGAAAATCGATAGCGAACAATGTATGGCATGTGCACGTTGTGTGGAAAATTGCTCATACGGAGTATTTCGCATGGAGAATGGCGTTGTCCGGGTCAATCCAAGACATTGCGTTGCCTGTCACCGATGTCTTGCAATGTGCCCGCGTGATGCGATTTCCATTGAGGAGAGGCCTGTTGACTACAGGAGCCACCCGCTCTGGACTACCCAAGTAAAGGAAGCGATATTTAACCAGGCACGTACAGGAAAAATTATTGTTGCAGGAATGGGTAATGCACTACCATACCCTGTTATTTTCGATCGCCTGGTCCTTGATGCCTGCCAGGTGACAAACCCTAGTATTGATCCTCTCCGAGAGCCGATGGAATTAAGAACCTACCTGGGGAAAAAGCCATCTCACCTTGATCTTGTGACCAGGCCAAACGGGGATGTCGAACTCGTCTCGACCCTTGTTCCAAACCTTAAGTTAGATACCCCGATAATGATCGGGCACATGAGTTATGGCGCAATCAGCCTGAATGCACAGACCAGCCTGGCAAAAGCGGTAAATGAAATTGGGACTTTCATGGGGACCGGCGAAGGGGGCCTACATGAGAGCCTGTACCCGTACCAGAGTCACATGATCGTTCAGGTAGCATCCGGACGCTTTGGTGTGGACATCAATTACCTTGAACGTGGTGCTGCCATTGAAATTAAGATCGGTCAGGGTGCAAAACCCGGTATTGGTGGACACCTGCCCGGTGAAAAAGTCAATGAGGATGTCTCCGTAACTCGTATGATCCCTGAAGGGAGCGATGCAATCAGCCCTGCACCCCATCACGATATTTACAGTATCGAAGACCTCAAACAGCTTGTCCGGAGTCTGAAAGAGGCAACAGAGTGGAAGAAGCCGGTTTTTGTGAAGATAGCGGCGGTCCATAACTCAGCTGCGATTGCAGCGGGTATTGCACGGTCATCAGCGGATGCAATTGTGATTGATGGTTTCCGTGGGGGCACCGGTGCAGCACCACGGGTATTCCGGGACCATGTAGGTATACCTGTCGAAGCTGCTATAGCGAGTGTTGATGCGAAACTCCGGCAGCAGGGTATCCGAAATGAAGTATCGGTAATCGCAAGCGGTGGGATCCGCGAGAGTGCAGATGTTGCAAAAATCATTGCGCTTGGCGCCGATGCAGTATATATAGGTACCGCTGCACTGATTGCCCTTGGGTGCCGCGTATGCGGGACCTGTAACAGGGGTGTTTGTGCGTGGGGAATTGCCACGCAGCGACCTGATCTTGTGAGCCGGCTGGACCCTGAGACCGGTTCAAAACAGGTAGCCAACCTGATACATGGCTGGACAGATGAGCTGGCTGAACTGATGGGGGCAGCGGGGATCAACAGCATCGAGAGCCTCCGGGGTAACCGCGACCGCCTGAGGAGCTATATGCTGGATGAGGCGCTCATGACCGTCCTTGATGTGAAGTCTGTGGGGGCCTGATTCGAATGGACAGGATCGAGATTGATGCAAAAGACCTCCATTATACCCCCTTAAACCAGCAGATCAGGAAAGCCGTCAGCGAAGGAGCAAAGGAGATAACTGTCAGAAATATCATGGGGCAACGGTTCATCGCCGACGGGTTGAAAGGTAACGTATCATTGATACTTCATGGAGTTGCCGGGGGGGACCTTGGGATGTTCATGAGTGGGCCTGACATTACATTATTCGGGAACGCTGACCATGCCCCTGGTAACACGATGGATGCAGGTTCTATTGTAATCCATGGGAGTGCAGGTGACGCAGTTGCCCATAGTATGAGAGGCGGCAAAGTCTTTGTCCGCGATAGTATCGGTTACCGGGGGGGAATCCACATGAAGCAATACCTGGATAAGAGGCCGGTGCTTGTCATCGGTGGGTCGGCAAGTTCTTTTCTCGGCGAGTATACCGCAGGGGGCCTGATCCTTGTCCTACGTCGTCTGCCCGATAAAATGAATGACGAAAGGGGTATCGGAAGTGGTATTCACGGGGGAGAGATAATTGTCCGGGGTGAGATTAGTAATGACTGCCTTGGGGTAGGGACAAAGAAAAATCCATGCAGCAGGGAAGAAATTACGAGGATAACCCCTCTGATCCTCGAATTTGCAGAGAAATTCGGGATCGATCCTGCTCCTTTCCTTACATCGGAATATACCCGGATATCTCCGGCAAGTGCCAGGCCTTTCGCGAATAAATACACATGGGAGTAGTGGTGGTGATGGAACAGAAAACATACCAGGACCTGAAAAAAGAAGTGTGGGAAACCGGGCGGTGCTCTGGATGCGGTGGCTGTGTTGCAGTATGCCCGGCTGATGCAATTAACTTCAGAGAAAGCGGAGATAATTCAACACCGGTACAATCGGGGTATTGTAAACAGGTAACTGACGGGGTAGTCTGTGGCGCCTGTTACTCAGTCTGCCCAAGAACCAGTCCCCAGACAACCGAGACCATTGGGAATTATATTGACCTCATCGCAGCAAAATCAACACGGGATATCCCGAGAAGACAGAGTGGGGGAGCCGTGACAGGAATTCTCGCACATGCTCTTGCTACCGGGATGATTGATGCCGTTGTCACTGTTGGTGAGGACCGGTTTACACTCAGGCCCGTTTCCATGGTTATTACTTCTGGTGAACAGCTTTTACATGAGGCTGGTAGCCGGTACAGCTGGTGGGTCCCGTTTCTTGCCGCACTTAAAACAGCGGTGATAAACCGGAAGTACAATAAGATCGCCGTTGTTGGTGTGCCTTGTGCTGTTCAGGCCGTGTCGAGGATACGGTCCTCGGATAATGACCTGTTAAAACCCTTTGCCCGTTCGATCCGCCTGGTAATAGGGCTTTTTTGCACTGAGAGTTTTGACTACGAGGCCCTCATTGCAAATAAGCTAAAAAAAGAGCATAATATTGCAACATGGGAGATAAAAAAGCTCGATGTCCGGGGGAAACTGGAAATTACCATGAAAGACGGGAGCACATTTTCATTCCCCATGAAAGAACTGGAGAATGTCGTCCGGACTGGCTGCCATCACTGCACTGATACCACAGCTCTATTCTCCGATATCTCTGCGGGCTCTGTCGGTAGTCCTGAAGGGTACACAACACTGGTCGTAAGGAATCCAGTTGGAAAATCCTTCCTGGAAAGTGCAGTGCTATCCGGTGACCTGGTGACATCCGGAGAGGTTGACCCGGGTGCAATCGAGAAGCTTGCATCATCGAAAATACGGAAAAATTTTATCAGTTAATTTATCCCGGGCATTAATGGATCCAATTTAATTTTTATCTGATAATAGAACCTCATGAGAGGATATTTTAACCTGCAGGTTCTGTCAATTCCTTCGGGTATAATATCCTTATATCATCCAATCATTATTACACAGAAAGGGAACATTCCCGGGAAACGGCTCAAGACTATATTCAGTAATTAACATAAATTTGAGGAAATCTATGAAAATTCGTGCAATGCTTTCAGTATTACTGACCCTTATCCTGGTTGCAGGATATTCTTCTGCCTTCATAACAAGTGCATATTCACTTCCTGTCATGGTAAAGACTGAAAACCCGTGTATTGCACCTTTTAGTTCCGCTTATTATACATGGCTCAATACCCGTTCAGGGACATCTTGCGAAAACCAGGAGGGACATGGGCTCGGATTGATCCCCGCACCGGTTGACCTGTCCGGGATAACAGATTCTGAAACCTGGACAAACAGTGCAGGTAATCCTGCCGTTGTCGGTTACACGATACAGAGAAGTGCAGGGGGTGCACAGCCAGCAGGAGCTGTTATTACCGCTTCCGCAGGTTCTGACAACTATGATCTCCGTAAAACTGGGAAATTATCACCGATTAAAAACCAGGGGCAGGATGGAAATTGCTGGGCATTTGCATCAATTGGATCGCTTGAGTCGTCTCTCTTACCGGGAGAGAGTTATGATTTTTCTGAGAATAATCAGAAAAACCTCCACGGATTTAGTGTACCAATAAACCTTGGTGGCAACGATTTTATGGCAACAGCTTATATGGTCCGCTGGTCAGGGCCGGTGTCCGAAGTAGCTGACCCGTATTCATACGGGAACACCGTATCCCCTTCAGGTATTCCTGTTGAAAAACATGTCCATGAAGTATTTTTCATCCCTACCCGCCGGGAACCTCTTGATAATGACCTGATTAAGTCCGCGGTAAGGCAATACGGTGCAGTTTATTCTACATTACGGTACGAATCATCTTCCTACGCGGCTCGTACTGCAGCATATTATTATTCCGGGTCAGGCGGGTTTAATCATGCAATTAATATTGTAGGGTGGGACGATGGATATGCAGCTGACAATTTTGCTACCCCGCCCCGGGGAGATGGTGCTTTCATCGCAAGGAACAGCTGGGGTTCGACGTGGGGCGATGCGGGGTATTTCTATATCTCGTATTACGATACCCGCATCGGGAGGGATAACGCGATGTTTACAGCCCAGGCGAAAAATTCCTATTCCCGGATTTACCAGTACGACCCTCTTGGATGGGTTGCCAATTTTGGATTTGGGACCGATACGGCGTACTATGCCAATGTTTTTACCTCTGCGGGAAGCGAGCAGCTGAAAGCGGTCGGGTTCTACACTTCTGCTACGAATACGAACTACGAGGTAAAAGTATTCATGAACCCTGATGATGGACCCATCAGTTCAGCTGGTTATTCATCTGAGCAGAACGGTACGATCAGCCTTCCAGGCTACCATACAATCCGACTTGACAACCCGGTAAATCTTAAAAAAGGTGACCGGTTCTCAGTGGCAGTAAAGGTGGTATCTTCCGGATGGACCACTCCTGTTGCCATAGAATTACCAATTAACGGGTATTCCTCTGAAGCCACGGCCCAGCCCGGGCAAAGTTATGTAAGCAGCAATGGTGCAGGATGGAGTGATCTTACCCTGTCCCAGCCCAACACGAATGTTTGTTTAAAGGCCTATACGGTTTCGGGATCAACCCCTGTAACGGAATTCAAGCCCACTTTTACGGTATGGAAAAAATCCGGTTCATATGCAGCATCAATGTTAAAAAATATCACCGCTTCACCTGTCGCTGTGAAAGGAAGCACTCCACTGGGTTATCTGAATGCCGGGGTTGTTAATACGACGAACCCTGCAAACAGATCATCCGTTGGGCAGTTGTCCACCAGGAATACAATTCAATCATTTGTTCCCGCACCGGAATCTGTTATTGGCAAATTCAGGATAAATACCTGAAATTTATCCGGAAAAAAAATAGGTGCCAGAATAAATTTGCCTGTAAAATAAACATTGGCAGAGGGAGAAAAAGGGAAGCCATTAGTATTGTCTGAATTTCCGGAACACTGAGTCCAACATAAAACCAGGTAGCTTTAGGAATTTTTAGTAGCTGGCGAACGATTATCATCCAGTTTTCATAATACAGTAGGGATATACCATTGAGATACCTTCACTTACAAATCCTTCTGGAAATGGCATCGATTCAGGTTAGATTGGCTGAGATGTTTCAACCGGAGCATCAAAATTTCCATACTATCTATTACCAGGGAGGTGAACCCGATTCCCCAGGGGAAGGTTAAACTAAAAAATAATCTCAGCAGAGGTTGCCGTATCTGTCAAAAAGGTGCAAAAATGGTCCTTTTTGTTACCGGTTTATGCCATCGCACCTGCTGGTATTGTCCGCTATCGGGAGAACGAAAAGGAAAGGATCTAACGTACGCCAATGAACGGATCATTGAAAGTCCTGAGCAGGCAATTGAAGTTGCACATCGTATGAGTGCGCTTGGGACAGGGGTAACCGGTGGGGAACCACTTTCCCGCCCTGAAAGGGTAATTACCTACTGTTCAAGATTAAAGGAAGAATTCGGACCGGAACACCAGATACATCTCTACACAGGGATTGCACCTGACCTTGAAATGCTCACCCGACTGTCTGGTATCGTCGATGAAATCCGGCTTCATCCCCCCGTAGATATCTGGGACCAGATATTGGAAAGTGACTTTGTGATTTCTGCTCTAAAGGCAAAAGATATGGGATTTAATATCGGATTTGAGGTTCCGGCACTTCCAGAAGTTGGCGTTCTCAACCAGGCTCTTCCTGCACTTGATTTCCTTAATATAAATGAGCTAGAGTGGGGGGGTTCTAATGCTGATGGAATGCGTGAGCGCAATTATACACTTGAGGACGGGCTCCATAACGCAATAGAGGGCTCAAGGGAATGGGCATCGGTTATCAGTAAAGATGACAAGGTCCATTTTTGTTCATCCTCGTTCAAAGACTCAGTTCAGCTCAGAAAGCGGTTAATACGTGTAGCAAGGAATACCGCCCGTTCTTTTGACCATGTTACACGGGATGGGACTATTATTTATGGCAACCTTGTCCCTGATGAAAAAGATCGGGAATGGCTCAGGCGCCTGAAAGCCGGAACCTTCGATGACCAGGGTGACCATGTAGAACTTTCATGGCGGGTCCTTCGTGCAAATGCAGAGACTCTTTCAGGGGAAAGCAGTATTATTGAACGGTATCCTGACCGGGGCATTATTGTTGAGGTGACTCCCATTTGAGCCTTAGATCTGCATTAGAACCGTTTTATGAAGCACATCTGATGCGCCAGTGTGTATACAGGCCCCGTCACATTGCAATCATACAGGACGGGAACCGGCGATATGCCATGACTTCAGGCCTCGATACTGCTGACGGTCACCGTGCCGGTGCAGATGTTACAGAAAAAGTCCTTGACTGGGTACATGAACTCGGGATTAGCCATATCACGCTCTATTCTTTCTCTACTGAAAATTTCAACCGGGACCCGTGCGAAATTGAATCTCTCTTTACACTGTTCAAAGAAAAATTCATGAGTGTTCTGACCGACGACCGGGTATCTAAATACAGGATTCGTGTCAGGATGGTAGGGGACAGGAGACTCCTGCCTGATGACTTAAAAACGGTAGTTGAGATGGTAGAAGAGGCCACAAAAGAAAACAACTCGTTTTTCTTGAATATTGCCCTGGCATACGGAGGCAGAAATGAGATCCTTCACGCGGCACGTCGGATCCTAAAAAAAGTTAGTGAAGGTGCCTGCACTCCGGAAGAGATAACCCCCCAAATGGTTGAATCGCATCTCCATGAAGGTGGTGATATACCTCCAGTAGACCTTATTATCCGGACCGGGAATGAATACAGGACTTCTAATTTTCTGCCATGGCTCGCAAACGGGCACGAAAGTGCTGTATATTTCTCAGCTCCTTACTGGCCGATGTTCCGTAAAATTGACCTGCTCCGTGCGATACGGGTATATTCACAACGGAAACAGGCTGGAATCAGCGCCCAAAACGCCTGACCCTGGACTGGTAATCACGAAGAGCCCGAAGAAGGTCAACTTTTCTGATATATTTCCAGTTTGTATCAGAGAAAAAGAGCTCAGAATAAACTGACTGCCATATCAGAAAATCTGTAAGGTGGTCTCCACCGGTTTTAATCACAAAATCAGGTGTATACTTGAACGTCAGGCATGATTCCAGTAAATTTTCGTCCACCATCTCCGGCCTGACCCGGGATCGTGCCATTGATTTGATACATTCTGTAATTTCTTCCCTGCCACTCTTTCCTATAGCAACAGTGACTGATAGTCCTGATCCCAGTTCTTCTCTCCGGTCCCTGTAATGAATGAAGAGGTGGGCAATCTCACCGATTTCTCTTATTACCGGTAAATACGTTTCAATCGACGAATTTTCCGGTATACTGATATGAAATGTCAGGCCCCTGATGGTATGGCCATTTCCGGCAGGGCTTTTATTTCCCTCCCCGATCCCCCTGTTCGTATTACCTGTTCTAGTGGTAACTCCTTTGGAAATATCGATACACCATCTGGTACATGCAAGTATCTTTTCAGGGGCGTCATGCATGTCCTGCTCGGTAATCATTACACAGATGTGAGCTGGCAGAATTGAGAGCTGACGTTCAATAAGTCGTTCATATATCCAGTAAATCAAGTTGACGCCCTCCTGTTTACGCTGGTTTTTATCCGGGTAATATTGAAATATATTCCTGTCCGGTTCCAGGACCCATTATTCAATATTCTCTCAACTCTTAATTGATTTTTATATCCGGTCTGATATTAAATGACCTTTTTATGAAGCCCAGTTAAGAATTTCCTTCAAGGTAAGGCTGTTAAGAATATCCTTCGCACTGCACCAGCCCCGTTGTGCAATGGATATACCATACCGCATATTAGCTAACTCCTCCTCCCGGTGAGAGTCAGTTCCAATAGAAATACTGACTCCTTTCTCTTTTGAATTCATAATATCCGTGTCATCGAGGTCAAGCCTCAATGGCGAGGCATTGCATTCGAGCGCTGTCCCTGTGTCCCTTGCACGTTCGATAACACGCGCCATATCTATTTCGAATGCAGACCGTTTGCCAATCAGACGGCCTGTGGGGTGGCCGATTATGTCAACGTTTTCATTCTCAACCGCTGAAATTACCCGGCGGGTCATTGTGTCACGGTCTTCTTTAAGCCCGGAATGAACAGAGGCAATGACAAGGTCGAGGTCTGAAAGCACATGATTCTCTAGTCCAAGTGAGCCATTTGACAGTATATCAACTTCGATACCTTGCAATAATGTACAACTTCCTCCTGCCCTGTTCACTCGTTCAATCGCGATAGTTTGTTGCTTTAATTTTTTATCATCAAGGCCATGGGTGATCCCGAGAGATGCAGAATGATCGGAACAGAGGATGTACTCGTATCCCAAAATCTCACCTTTACAGGCCAGTTGTTCAAGGGAAAGAGATCCGTCACTCCATTCAGAATGAACGTGGAGGTCCCCCCTGATATCGCAGGGCCCGATGAGCAGTGGCAATCGGAAATTCTTTGCGAGTTCCATTTCCCCGCGGTTTTCACGCAGTTCGGGGACTATATACTGCAGACCAAGAAATGCAAACATGTCGTTCTCGGTCGAAAATTCATGGAGCTTTCCATCAGTTCTGTCTTCGACGCCATATTCGTTTACCTTCCGGCCCATTTCAATAGCAGTCTCCCGGAGTCTGATGTTGAATTCTTTTGATCCTGTCAGGTATATCAGCATAGAGCCGTATTGTCGTTCGTGAGAAAACCTGATATCAACCCGCTGCCCCATGACACGTACCGATGTCCTCCTGTCACCTTCATCGATCACCTCATCGACATTATTCCGGAGTTTCGGATTGATCACTGATGGTGATTCTGTTGTAACAATGTCGATATCTCCAATTGTGCTTTTGCCACGGCGATAACTCCCGGCGACGGTCCATGTTGCTGGCGTCAGTGACCCTTCAAGCTTTTTAACGACCAATTCCGCTTCCATCCTGTTCATTCGCCCCCCTGCGGCGCGGTACAGGGCAATTGACTTCAGGAAGCCTTTTTCTTTTTTCTCGCCAAATCCTTTCAGGGAACGTATACGACGGCCTGTGGCGGCTTTTTCAAGGTCTCCGATACTCTGGATATTCATTTTTTTCCAGAGAACGGCTATGGTTTTTGGTCCGACCCCCTCAAGATTAAGCAGTTCCACGAGGGATGGAGGGATCTTTGCCCGGAGTTCTTCAAGTTCTTTGCAGGTTCCGGTTTCGACGATCTCACGCACTGATTTTGCAATGGCCTGCCCGATCCCCGGTACTAATATGAGTTCATCATCACTCATTACTGCAACATTGCTGTTGGCACGTCCAACGATATCGGCAGCCCTGTTGAATGCACGGATTTTAAAAATATTGTCACCCGTGATTTCCAGGAGCTCGCTGATCAATAAAAGCTTTGATGCAATCTCCCTGTTTGAGATCTCCATTGCATTATCCTTCCCGAAAAGTCTCTCGCTTAAGTACTCAAATGATAAACCGGTAAATTTGTTTCTTTTTATTGGTCAGAAAAGTACATCGCAAAATTCAGTATACCCGAAATTGAGGAAAGCGGGAAGGGCTGACCGTTCCGGTGGCTGCCTGGTCCCACACGATATGCTATGTTGTATCACCACTTATTGTTCCGGGGCGTTTTCTTCGAATATCTTCGCCGGCTTTGGCATAATACCTGGCCGCTTATCAGTCATCCATGAAGTATACGATAGCACGTGGACGTGATATTCGAGATACCCGCGGATGAAATCTGACAGTCCTTCACTACGGCGGCCGAGTACCAGGATCACAAACCACTGGATAATCATTAAAATTCCTGCTATAAACCCGTATACCATCAATACGATCGCAATAGCAATGCTGTAAAATATTCGGACAAGGAGTTCCCATCTCCGGGCGGTATGCTCGTAGGTAAAGAGCTGGGACATCGGTTTTTCAGTATCTGACATATCTATTCACCTTATTCTGGTCGGACAGGACAATTGCTATGTTTCAGCCGGACATAACTACCTCTCAACCTTTTTCCTGAATAATGTTCTTGACCTGTGATGCCCCAGTGAGAGAATTTCTGAATTTCCCGTGATGCACATGTTTTTAAGCCATGAAAACGAAGTTATTGAGTCAGATCCTAATCTGATAACGCCCGTGTCCCGGTAGGGTAGTGGACATCCTAGAAGCCTGCGGAGCTTTTGACCCGGGTTCAAATCC
>JALOPT010000200.1 GCA_025453715.1 Methanoregulaceae archaeon
CCAGTAATATCTTTGTTGTCATTTCCGGAGTTCCCTTTTGATAGTATTATCTGATAATTGAGTCTGATGGGAATCAATTTTTTTCCAGTTTATATAAACTGTTCGAATGAATCAAGCAGTGGCATGTATCAGTCCATAGGTTTTAAAAAAATGTCCGGGTTTTCTACCAGGAAATAATACCTATCTCCCTGTCATTGGTCGTTTCTGGTTTATGAATGACTTGTTCGCTGCTTTAAATCCAGCAGTATTTCGAAATTGCATCTCAGGTCATACCGGAATCGATTCTCCTTTCAGGACCCGGTACACCAGCAGGATGACAGCAACGGTTATCACCCATACAAGGTCGATATTCCACGCCGAAATATTATATATTGCCATGGAGGGAAGCAACTGGGTGTTCGTAAGAAACAGGGCACTGATAATAAAAATTGCCACTGTAATAATCCCCAACAGGTCAAGGACCAGGGATTTTCTGAATGGAATATATGCAGCACGCCACTCTTTTTTCCGGATAGCCCGGATAAAAATATACGCCGATATTAACAGGACGAGGAGAAGTGTGATCCACTGTGTTGAGCTTGGAGATGGGATGGAACCACTCATCCGGATCCAAAACAGGGCAATAATGTTTAAAAACAATAACAATGCCCATTCGCGTCCCAGTATCAACCGTGGCCGTGGCGACCTAGGGGCTACCCGGTTAGCCAGGTAGAACGTAAACACTCCCTGGAGTGAGCCCCACAGGACGAGGTTGGCAAAGAAAAGGGTCATCCAGTTGATTTCCATGAACCCGGGCTGGTAAAACAGGGCCCCGCTCCCGAAAAACTCATAAATTGTCCCATAAAAAAATGCAGCGATGATAAGGTGATAATCACGGAACCGGAGCTCGACAATCAGGTCTTCGAGAATGGTGAACAATGTAGCATAGAGTATAAACAGGGCTACCAGGAGCTGGGGTTCCTGCATTATTGTGTCCGCGCCACGCCATGAATACTCAAACAGGAGGTTAAACCCGGTTGCTGCAAGGATCAGGGGCCATTGCCGGCCCCTCACTCCGGCGGACATCCGGGTATCCCGATAACTGGAACCCGGCATATCAGATCACCCGATGACAGGAAATAGATGTTCTGGAAGATGAACATTTCCCCTGTTATCAAAACGGTGAAGGGTTACAGGGGATGATATCACAGATACACGGGATGGTGTTTGCCCTGAAACCCTTACATCCCCCTTGCAATCTCCGCAACACCCGTAAGGAGCATGTCCACATCGTACTCATTATTAAAAAGGGCGAGGCTGGCACGCACCGTGCCTTTCGGAAGTCCCAGTTCCTTCATGAGCGGTACACAACCATGAAGGCCTGATTTTACCATGATATCTGCGTTTTCATCCAGGTAACGGGCGACCTCATCAGGGTCAAGGGACCCGATATTGAATGAAACGACGCCAACCCGCTGCATGGGATCATCCGGAGCGAACACGCGGACACCGTCGATACCCTTCAGACCGTCAACCAGCCGGGTCGTAAGGTGGATATCGTGGTGCCTGACCCTCTCCATTCCTATCTTTGCAAGGTATTCAACGGCTGCGCCAAGGCCGATACCCCCGGAAATATTGGGTGTTCCCGCTTCATACTGCTGGTACCCTTGGACCGGTATATACCCGGTGGCCGTCAGGGTTTCTGCCATTCCGCTTCCATACATCGATGGTGACAGGGAACCCGGCTCTTTCATCCACAGGACTCCAGTGCCGGTCGGGCCGAGCATTTTGTGGCCTGAACAGCAGAAGAAATCTGCTCCTGACTGCATGACGTTCACGGGGATATGCGGTACAGATTGTGAACCGTCAACAAGGAGCAGGGCTCCATGTTCATGGCATAGCCGTGAAATTTCCCCAACCTGGGTAATTACCCCGAGTACATGGGATGCATGCGTGATCGTAACTAACGTTACACCGCCCTGTTCAAGCAGTTCCTCGAGTACCGATAGTTCAGGCAGGTAGCCGGGGCCAAGCGGGAGAACCTCAAGGATTGTCCCCCGGGCATTCGTCTCCTTCCAGGGCAGGAGGTTGGAATGGTGCTCGAGAATTGTTGTAATGATCCGGTCACCCTGCTGCCAGGGGATCCCGTGAGCCACGATATTCAGTGCTTCAGTGGCATTTTTTGTAAAAACAAGTTCACCGCTGGCTCCGCCAATGAACGTTGCGACCTTTTCATGCGCATGGTGGTAACGCTGTGTCGCTATCCCGGACAGGCGGTGAACATTCTTCCCGACATTCGAACGGTAATTCCGTTCAAACTCCATCATTACCTGGAGGACTGGTTCAGGTGAGAGGCCCATCGACGCACTGTCAAGATAAATTACGTCACTCAGCAGGGCGAAATCACGGCGCACCACTTCAAAAAAGTCCTCATCCCCGCGATCTGATATGACCTGTTCCAAACCCTGCGGAAGCGGGGTTTCACCTGGTCCTCCCCCTTTTATAACTGGTTGGGCTGTCACTGGTACTACCGGTGTGGTGGAATGCCCGTCAACCCCTCTATTACCTGTTTCATTCCCTGTTCGACCAGCCGTTGGGACTGCCATCGCTGAAGAAGGCAGGGGACTCTTTTCCTTGTGTTCTTTTCCCTTCAGCTGACCTGCCTGGACTTTTCCTGACGGTGCAGCACTAATCTTCCCCATGGTCCTCGTTTCATGCTTCGGAACGGGTGATTTTTCCTGGGCCGGGGATGCCATGGGTTTTTTCCCGGGTTGGGCGGCCTTAAAAGATTGAGATGCTACAACTACCCCATCTGTTGTCTCGCTGAGTGGGATATTGTGCTGCCGGCAGAGTTCCTGCATCTTGTTTGGCAGCCCCTTCCAGCGCCATAACCCGAACGTGACATATTCAGGGGGAAGCCCCTTCTTTTCTGCCCAGCGGGTGAGAAATTCCGTGCACCTGGCCATGAGACCGGGATGAATCCGCCCGAGTTCCGAGAACTCGCTTTCGAGCATTGAAGGGCACGGGTAACACCCGATCCGTTCAATCCCCATTTCATAGAGTGGATTGATGGGGGCATCCTGCCACCAGAGGTAGAGGAATACTTCGAGTGCCCTCCAGTTCCGTATCGGGGATACGTTCAGCTGGAGCGGG
>JALOPT010000045.1 GCA_025453715.1 Methanoregulaceae archaeon
GGGCGTTTGACACACAGTCTTTCCAGCCGAATATTTCCCCGATATGCTTTGTGACTGCCTTAATGACCTCGAGGATATCTGCCGCTACCGTGAGGTCCTGTGAGAGTGCAAAGAGTGTACTTGTCTCCTTTTCACGGACCTGGGCTGCAAATGCATGTTCCCGTACTCTGGCAACGAGCAGGCTGATAACACCGGCAACCACGATCAAACCAATAAATGTAATGACATACTCGGTATCGGAGATGCTGAAACTCAGGTATGGAGTAACAAAAAAGAAATCAAAAGCAAGAACACCGAGAATTGCGCTCAAAATGGCCGGGCGCAGGCCCCAGAGAAAAGCCGTCAGGACAACGACCAGCAGGTAAAACATCAGGAGGTTTGTCTGGGATATGTAAGGTTTGAGCAGCAATCCTGCCAGGGTAGTTACAATAATTAGCCCTATGCATCCTGCATAGCCTTTCGGAGTGGTCCCCGGCAACAGGGGTTCCATTTCAACAGGAGTTACAGGTTCCTTTTCCTGGCTGCTGATTACATAAACATCAATAGTCCCGCTGTTATGGATGAGCGTGTCTACCACTGAACCGAAAACAAACTCCTGCCACCGTGGGCGCAGTGTCTTCCCGATGATAATTCGCGTGATATTATGTTTTTTGGCATATTCAATGGCGGTATCGGCTACACTTATCCCGAATATGGTTGCTGTCGTCGCACCGAGTTTTTCAGCGAGCTGGAGGTTTCGCCAGACCTGCTCCTTCGCATTTTTCGAGAGCCTGTGATGTGAAGGGGTCTCAACGTAGATTGCGTCCCAGTTTGCATTAATCCTGTCTGCCTGTCTCCTTGCTGTCCGGACAAGCCGTTCTGAAAGCGGGCTCGGGCCGACACAGACCAGTATTCGTTCCCCGGCATGCCATGGGCCGGGGATAGAGCGGGTCTGCATGTACGAAAGCATCTGGTCATCAACCCGCTCTGCCGCACGGCGCAGGGCAATTTCACGGAGAGCATACAGGTTTCCCTCGTTGAAAAACTGCTCAATGGCCCGTGCAGCCATTTCCGGGACATACACTTTCCCTTCCCGCAGCCGTTGCAAGAGCTCAGGGGGTGCAAGGTCAACAAGTTCGATCTCTGTTGCTTCGTCGATTACCCCGTCTGGTATTGTTTCCCGGACGACTATGTTGGTGATCTGGGCAATCACATCATTCAGGCTCTCGAGGTGCTGGACATTGAGGGTGGTATAGACATCTATCCCCGCATCGAGCAGTTCTTCCACGTCCTGGTAACGCTTGAGGTGACGGGAGCCTGGTGCATTGGTGTGTGCCAGCTCGTCGACAAGCACGAGGTCAGGCCGGGCAGCAATGACCGCATCGAGGTCCATCTCTTCCAGTTTTACTTCCCGGTACTCGACAATTTTTCTTGGAATGATGGTCAGGCCGGCAAGGAGAGCTTCAGTTTCGGGCCTTCCATGAGTCTCAATATACCCGATCTGGACATTTACACCTTCTTTTTTCCTGAGGTGTGCTGCGTTCAGCATTTCGTAGGTCTTTCCAACCCCGGCCACGTATCCGAGAAAGATCTTGAGACGTCCTCTTTTCTTCTGTCGTTCTTCATTGAGGACATGGGCGAGGAGGAGGTCCGGGTCAGGTCTTTTGTCGCTATTCAGCACCATGGCATTTACACCCCCATGAGGACGAGGAGGAGATCAATTATTTTAATCCCGATAAACGGGGCAATTATTCCCCCGACGCCGTACATAATTATGTTGTTTCTCAGTGCTTCCTCCGCAGTCATCGGTTTATACGTTACTCCGCGAAGTGCGAGAGGAATAAGCAAGACAATGATAAGTGCATTAAAAATTACCGCGGAGAGGATCGCATTATGAAGCCCTAATATGTTCAGGGCTGCCAATGCCGGGTAAGTGGTGATGAAGGCCGCCGGGATAATGGCGAAATACTTGGCAAGGTCATTCGCAATCGAAAAGGTGGTGAGTGCCCCCCTTGTCATCAGCAGTTGTTTCCCGATCTCAACAATCTCGATCAGCTTGGTGGGGTTGCTGTCAAGGTCGATCATGTTTGCCGCTTCACGGGCCGGCTGGGTCCCGGTATTCATTGCTACGGCAACGTCTGCCTGGGCAAGGGCAGGTGCGTCATTCGTACCATCCCCGGTCATCGCGACCATGCGGCCCCCTGCCTGGTAATCCCTGATCATGCGGAGCTTGCTTTCAGGGGTAGCCTCCGCGAGGAAATCATCCACCCCTGCCTCAGCTGCAATAGTCGCGGCGGTAAGCCTGTTATCACCGGTGATCATCACGGTTTTAATTCCCATGCGTCTCAGCTGGGAAAAACGCTCCTTGATCCCACCCTTTACAACGTCTTTGAGGTGGATGACCCCGAGTGCCTTTCCATCCTTCGCAACGACCAGGGGCGTACCTCCCGAGCCGGATATTGCCTCAACTTTCGCTTTCAGGTCCGGGGAAACACTGTTTCCATTCTCTGTCATGTAATGTGCAATTGCATCGGTGGCGCCTTTCCTGATGGAAACAGGCCCGATATCTACGCCACTCATCCGTGTATGGCTCGAAAACGCGATGAACTGCATTTCCGGACCTGTTTCATGAGCCCCCACCATCCGGCCACGGAGCCCGTACCGCTCCTTGACAAGGACCACAATACTTCGTCCTTCCGGGGTCTCGTCTGCAAGGGAAGCAAGCTGGGCCATTTCAGCAAGATCGTTTATATCGTTCCCGTCAACCGGGATCAACTCCACCGCCTGGCGGTTTCCAAGGGTGATCGTCCCCGTCTTGTCGAGCAGGAGGACATCCACATCTCCTGCTGCCTCTATTGCCCTCCCCGAGGTCGTTATAACATTACGGCGGATTAACCGGTCCATCCCTGCAATGCCGATAGCACTGAGCAGTCCACCGATAGTGGTCGGGGCAAGGCAGACAAGGAGCGCAATAAGCGTTGTCACCGTAATAACCTGCCCGAACCCTGCAACCTCCACGGAATAGAATGAAAATGCCCAGAGGGTCGCACATACGACAATGAAAATGGCAGTAAGGCCAATAAGCAGGATGTTAAGGGCAATTTCGTTCGGGGTCTTCTGTCGCTTTGCTCCTTCGATAAGCGAGATCATGTGGTCGAGGAACCCTTCTCCCGGATTCGCCGTTACCCGGATGATGAGCCAGTCTGAAAGAATAACAGTCCCGCCGGTAACGGCACTACGGTCGCCGCCCGACTCCCGGATGACCGGTGCACTTTCACCGGTTATGGCACTCTCGTTCACCGATGCGACGCCTTCAGCAATCTCTCCGTCGAGGGGGATCGTATCTCCTGAACGGACGAAGTAGAGATCGGACTTGCGGAGATTCGACGAAGGGATAACAGCATAATCTGAATTGTCAGGCATGCTGTTTTTGACAATCCTGTAGTCCTCCCTCAATTTCTTCGCTTCAGTGTCCTGCCGCATTTTCCGGAGTGACTCGGCCTGGGCTTTTCCCCTGCCTTCTGCAAGCGCTTCGGCAAAATTCGCAAAAATCACCGTGAACCAGAGCCAGATGCTAATTGCACCGATGAATGCTGCCGGGGCCTCACCATGGCCGGACAGGGCCTGCAACCAGAGGAGTGTTGTGATGACCGATCCAATTTCAACGACGAACATCACGACGTTTTTTGCCATTAAACGGGGGTCCAGTTTCAGGAATGCATCGATGATTGCCCGTTTATAGAGGGAGACCTGGTCCTTCCGGGTATCAGGATCAGACATGGAAGAGGCCTCCTGACACTATCTGAAGATATTCAGCTACAGGCCCGAGGGCAAGGACGGGGAGAAAACTCAGTGCCCCGACAATCACTATCACGAATACAAGCCAGATAATGAAGAGCGGGCGATGGTCATGCAGGGTCCCTTCACTTACCGGGACAATCTTTTTCATTGCAAACGCCCCGGCCAGGGCGAGGGTAAGGATGGCTGGCAGATAACGGCCGGTTACCATCATGATCGCGGTAATGAGATTATAAAAGAGGCTGTTAACCGAGAGACCTGCAAATGCACTGCCGTTGTTCTGGGATACTGATGTGACTGCGTAGAGAATTTCTGAAAAACCATGGGCTCCCGGGTTTAATACGCCCGCTTTTCCCACTTCCGTAAGAGCGGCAATGGCAGTTCCGGTGAGGATAAGAACAATGGGGATTATGATGATGATCGTCGCTATTTTCATCTCATAGGGTTCGATTCTCTTACCAAGATATTCAGGTGTCCTTCCTACCATGAGCCCGGCAATAAACATGGCAATAATAATAAAGACGAGCATCCCGTAGAGTCCTGATCCGACACCCCCATAGACCACCTCCCCGAACTGCATCATCAGCATCTGGGCAAAACCTCCCATCGGCATGAAGGAATCATGCATGGAATTTACCGCACCACATGACGTAGCCGTCGTCACTATCGAGAACATTGATGCAAACGGAACACCGAAACGTACCTCCTTTCCTTCCATGTTGCCACCCGGCTGGAGAGCCCCCCCCGTCTGATCGACGCCAAGCGGGGTGAATGCCGGATTTCCCCCGGTTTCCGACCAGATGGCAAGACCAAGCAGCGGGACAAAAATAATGGTCATGGCAATAAGGACGGCAATCCCTTTTCTCGCAGATCCAACCATTCTTCCGTACGTATAACAGAGGCAGACAGGGATCACCAGGATAGCCAGGATCTCGATAAAATTAGAAAATGGTGTGGGATTTTCGAACGGGTGGGCTGAATTTGTGTTAAAGAACCCTCCCCCGTTGGTCCCCAGCACCTTGATTGCTACCTGTGAGGCTGCCGGTCCAAGCGGGATCGTCTGCGTCGTAACAAGGACCCCGTTACTGTCTTTTACCGGATCGAGGAGGGGAACGGTTACGGGTCCGCTGAAGGTCTGCACGGAACCCTGGGATACGAGAATGACTGAAATGATGATACATACCGGCAGGAGAATAATGATGCCCCGTGTCAGGAGTACCCAGAAATTACCGATTTTTTCAGTTGATTTTCGCGATAATCCGTAAATAAGAGCGATCAGAACTGCCATGCCGGTCGCTGCAGAGACAAAATTCTGCACGGTAAGTGCGATCATCTGGGTGAGGTAACTGAGCGTCGTTTCCCCTGCATATGCCTGCCAGTTGGTATTGGTAGCAAAACTGACTGCGGTATTCAGGGACAGGTCCAACGGTACCGGTCCCAGCCCGGCAGGGTTCAGGGGGAGGAGGTGCTGGACCTGCTGCACCAGGAAGACCACAATTATTCCGGTGAGGTTGAAGACCAGCAAAGCAACGGCAAATGATCTCCAGTCCATCTCCTCATCGGGTCTTGTCCCGATGACCCGGTACACCCAGGCTTCAACAGGTGCTGTAACAGGTGTCAGAATAGTATGCTCACCGGTATACACCCGTGCCATAAACCGGCCGAACGGGACCAGCAGGAGTATAAGGACGACCCCATACAGTGCTAGCTGGAAGATGTCCTGCTCACTAATCCCGGGGAAGGGAGTTGCAATTTCCTGATCAGGTACTCGCTCTTTTTCCACGGGGACAAATATACGGTGTGATGCAAGATCATCCAGCGCAAGATTTAATGACAGGACATTCACTCTTGCTTCGCCAAAAAGCCAGTACTGAGGTCTTTGTGTGTTCTGATCGATAAGCCATGCAATATCCGTTTCGCTAATATTCCTCGCCTTTGCGACCCGGCTGACCTGGTACCTTGCCGCAGCAATGCTGATGTCAGGGTCAAGACCACTTGCCGAGGTGGTCACCAGGTCGACGGGGACCGCAAGATAATTACCTGGGTCCGCTGCCCGCAATGCAGTAACCCTGGCAGATACTGCGTTGATTAATTCAGGATTTGTCGGGCCGATGTTCGATCCGGCCGAGGGTTCCGGGTTGTAAGGGTAGGATGTTGTTGCTGATGGCCGACCCCAGAAGTAACCCGGCGAGGAAAAAGGCTGGCCGATTAAGGCAGAGCCGGCGATACTTCCGTTATGAATAATAAGATCCCCGTTTGCCTTTCCATGGAAGGTAACCTGTGCAATACCCGTCACCAGTAACGGGTAGAGCAGGCCGGTCACTAGCGTTAACAGGAGAAAAATAATCAATGCCGTCCGAATTTGTGTCCTGAATGCTGACGGGACCGATTCAGGTTGCATATTTCCACACCCTATGTGGGCACCACAACCTGGTGTGATTGCGGATGTATCCAATACAGCGTGTCCGGGTTATTGTATATATGCTAGTTGGTCGCTGGCATTGTTTTCCTTAGCAGAAAGTTGAGATATCCGGATATTACAAATTATTTGGCTTTAATTTTGAAATATTACAGGAAAAATAACCTCGTTAATTGTTAGGAGTGAATATCCGCGGTTTTTGCATTGGCGATTTCAATAATTCTATATAGTGTAGAAACCTTCTTCCATCAAAGTAGCCGATATCAGGGAAACTGAAATCTTACTCTTCGTGAAGACCCTTTTGTTATTCGGGATGTACTATCCGCTTATGTGATTGTCCGATTTAGTATACCGGGATCAAACCCCTGCTGTCGCCGGTAATACACCTGCCCCCGCCACGGGCAACCACAAAAGTATTTTCAATACCGACAAGCCCTACACCTGGGATCCCCTTCTTGGGCTCAACGGCAAATACCATTCCTTCCTGCAACGGCTCGGTAAATCCCTCTGCAATGACCGGCATCTCGTCGATCCAGAGCCCGATCCCATGGCCGAGGAACTTTACTGCGTGGTTCCCGAACCCCATAAAATTGTCCAGGAAACAAAGCGGAAGATCTGCCATGACTGACCGGTAAATCTCCTCCGGAATGGCCCCCGGCTGTAACATCGCGGCAATCCTGTCCTGGATCTCCAGGCACCGGTTATGCACCAGTATGGCGTCTTCCGGGATTGGACTACCGAACATGTAGGTCATTGTCTTGTCGGTCTGGTACCCATGGTAACCACACCCGATATCTATGACTACAAGGTCACCGTTCCGGAGTTTCCGGTCCCGGCATCCCATCAGCGGGGTGGAAGGATGCATTCCGGAGATACCGCCAGGGGTATTCACACAGGTTGGAGAAATGGAGCTGGTACCAAACCCGATCTGGCCGAGCAGCATCTCGTTGAACATGCCGAACCGTATGATGCCCTGGTGCCCCTCCTTTACCATCAGGGAGTAAAGGTCGCATGTCAGCGAGACCTCGCACATCCCTTCCTCAAGCATACCCGGTACACGGTCCTCCAGTACGTGCCGGTGGATCCTCCCGGCGTGTTCCATCAGCGAGAGTTCGTAGGGACTTTTCACTGCCCTCACCGCTCCCACCTGCTCATCGACTGCTTTTATCTCCGTAAACGGGAGGTACTTCTGCAGCCGCCCGAGCTGGGACAACGTCATCATGTCTGTTTCCAGGTATACCGAAGAGGGGAGATTACCCATGCCTGCTGCCACATCACGATAGCTCTTCATCTTTCTGATATCAGGAAAAAGGGATTCGTTCTCTGCCCGCTCGTAACTCTGCCTGACCCAGAACACCGGTTCGCTCCCGTTCGGGATCAGCAGGAGACCATCCTGCATGGTCCCCGTGAAGTAGTAGAGCGGGATCTTTCCGACGATGGCCGCAAGCTCCCATCCCGGTTGTGCATAATCCATCCTTGCCCGGAAACGGTTCATACGGTCTTCGAGTTCGCGGTACGGGACTTTATCCTGCATGTACCTACAATGTCTGATGATAGTCATGCATAATGGTTCCCGCTCTTGTCGCGTCCTCCGGGACACCGCAACAGGGATCGCTTCGGTCCATTGACGTCAGGGGACCGGGAAAGCGAATGACATATTATTCCATGCGTTCATCCGGTACTATGATGCCTGGTGACCCCTTCGGAACAGTCTGGCTGAAAAATATTGAACTGAGGAATTGTTTTGTCTTTGCTGCTGCTGCAAGCGGTGGAGCCGCAGATCCTGCAGGTGTCATCACCAGCGACGAGATCGGGCGCCTGGTAACGTATGTAAAATGCGGTCTGGGTCTCATCATAACCGGGGCAGTCGGCATCTCGGCGTATGCATTATCCCATGCAGGCTCATCACTTCTTGTAAATGACCGGCACATTGCGGGTTTTTCAAAACTGACCCGGGCGGTCCATGAACAGGATGGAAAAATTGCTGTAGAACTCTGTCACTCCGGGATTTGGACCGGGGGTTACATGAGGGAACTCGGCCGGGAGGCGATTGCCCCCTCCTACATCCCGGAAAACCCCTATATTACCCGTCCGGGATTTATCGCCAATTACCATGCTGCATCAGAACAAGAGATAGAAGCGGTCATCTCATCGTTTGGCGAGGCAGCGGCACGAGCGAAGGAGGCGGGTTTTGACGCGGTCGAAGTCCACGGTGCCCATGACAGCCTGCTCGCCCAGTTCCTGTCGCCGTTGACGAACCACCGCAACGACCGGTGGGGCGGGACACTGGAAAACCGGGCCAGGATTCACTGCGAAACAGGACTGTCGATTCGCAGCCGTGTCGGGGATGATTACCCGGTAATCCTGAAGATTGGTGTTGCCGATGGTATTCCAGGTGGTCTTGGGTCTGAGGATGGCAGGAAGGCTGCCGGCTTGTGCAGGAAAAGTGGTTTTGATATCCTCGAAATCAGTCAGGGACTCCAGGGAACAAAGTTCTCCGAGATGGCACTGCGGAGCCCGATCAATTCCCCTGACCAGGAGGGTTTCTCAAGGGGATGGTGCCGTGATATCAAAAAGGATGGGGCAACCACGATCATGACCGGCGGGCTCCGCTCGTGGGGAATAATCGAGGAGACCCTCCATAACGGCGAGACAGATTATATCGGGCTCTGTCGTCCTCTGATCAGGGAGCCTGGTCTTATCCGTCGATGGCAGAATGGTGACCGGAGTAAGTCCACCTGTATCTCGTGCAATAAATGTGGTTTTGCCATTTCAAAGGGCCTGCCGCTCGCATGCTACGTGGATAAACCAAATTATCTGAACATGGTGTGATTACAGAATCCTGGGAGACCGGGAGGTCGGAAAAGTAATGCATGGTTCCCTGAAATTCACTCGTTATATTTTAATCAGATAATTCGGGGCCCTTATTGGGGCAGGAGGCATTTTGGATGGTTTGGAAGGAATACCGGATTGATCGCCGCTCAGTGAATTACCGCCACATCCCTCTCGGCACCACCATCTCAAACCGTGCCCCTTTGCCTGGTTCGCCGGTCTCCCCCGCCTCCGTCGGTCTATTGAGCCCGATTGGGCCTTCTTTTCCCTCAAGTAACGTCCCCTCGCTTTTGCAGCGATTTTATCCCTATTCCGGCAATAATATGCCCTCCTTTGCCATTTATCCCGATCAGGATGCTTTCAATTATGGTCATCATTTCCGTTCCCACCTGGGAGTAGCCGGTCGCATCGACTGGTTTCGACCTGTGTCACGAGAAAGATTATATTACGTTGGTGGATAACTGTCAAACCGGTAGCTGAAACATGACACTGAAGGATAACATTTCAAATGTAATCGCAGGACAACACGTGGCCGCTCTTGCGACCATCTCTGACGGAAAACCTGAAGTACGGTTCGTTGTCCTTGAAGGGCAGCCGGACCTGACCCTCGTCGGGGCAACGATGAAAGTCAGCCGGAAAGTCCAGCAGATAAAGAAAAACCCGGTTGTTGGGATATCGATCTGGTCAGGAAAGGAATATTCAGACCCCTATATTGTGTTCCGTGGCAAGGCAGAAATTCACGAGGACCTGGAGACGAAAAAGAAGTACTGGAACCCGATGTACGAGCAGTACTTTAAAACGGTCGATAATCCTGATTATGTGGTGATGTTGTTTGTACCGGGGGAAATCGAGTATATCGCCCCGGGCAGCATGCAGCCCGAGGTCTGGAAACCCTGAATGGGAATTTTTGTCCATCCTGCATTTTTACTACTCTTTTTTGTCCTGTTAGGGTTCGTAACAACCGGTCATGAATCCTATATTAGGCAGTGAAATGAAACCTTAGAGCCAGACGTAATGCTGCAAATCCATCTTGACCCGGTGCCTCCGTATGATTTTGACCTGAGTGCCCGGATATTCTCAAGGGGTGATCCTGCGATCAGGATATACAAAAGCGGGGTGTACCGCCAGGCAATCGATATCCAGGGCACTCCTGCCCTTATTGAAGTCCGTTCAGTGGGAACGCCGGAAAACCCAAGGCTTGAGGTGACGGCTGCCTCTGGCACGGATGGAGCACTTGCAGGAAGTACGGTTATCGGGGGTATCGTTTCATCCATGTTCAATATTTACGACGACCTGGTCCCGTTTTACCACACGGTCAGGAACGACCCGGTGATGAAGGACCTCACTCGCCGGTTTAATGGCCTGAAGTCCCCGACAACCCCGACGTTGTATGAAGCACTGGTGGACTCGATTATCGAGCAGCAGATCTCCCTGAAGGTTGCGCAGGGCCTCCAGGTCCGGCTGGTAAAAAAGACCGGGAAACGTCTTGAACTCGGGCCGGACGTGTACTATTGTTACCCCACTCCCGGGGCCCTTGCGGCGGCCCCGGAATCGGTGTTCAGGGACTGC
>JALOPT010000201.1 GCA_025453715.1 Methanoregulaceae archaeon
TCCCAATGAGGTGAGGGTTTCTGTTGAAAAACTCCGCTCACTCGGGTATGTCAAAGATACCCTTGGATATGATCTCCAGAATGGATCGCAGGTTGTGGAACTACGTCCTCAGGATCTTCTCATCTCCGATTCATGCGCTGAATATATGGTGAACGTTGCGAAATTCATGGATGACCTGCTTGTCAAATGCTACGGACTTGACCCATTCTACAATGTTAAAAAACCCGATGATCTCATCGGGCATCTTGTGATCGGGCTTGCGCCCCACACGAGCGCTGGTGTCCTTGCCCGGATTGTCGGGTTCACCAGGGCAAACGTCGGTTATGCTCACCCGTTCTTCCATGCTGCCAAACGCCGGAACTGTTTCTACGGTGATACCGAGGTTGAAGTATTTGATGGAAAACACTGGGAAAAATCTCCCGTGCGAAAATTTGTGCTTGAAAATTTTGATGTGAGCAAACCGGGCATCGACAGGCTTGGGACATACTATTCAGATCCGGCGCAACCCTATTACACCCGAACCATTGATACTGGGGGGGTCATGCATATCCGCAGGATCACATCGGTATCCATACACCGTTCTCCTTCAACTCTTCTCCACTTCATCACAAAACTCGGAAAAGAGATTGCAGTTACACCCGATCATGCGATGCTGGTCTGGGACACTTTGTATCTTCGCAAGATCAGGGCATTGGAACTCAAAGTCGGCGATGCAGTGCCCGTGCTCGAAGGTGCGAACGTTATCGCCGACTATATCCGGTCTATTGTAGCTGTGCCGGCTCCGGAAGAAAGAGTTTACTGCCTGACCGTTGCTGACGATCATACGCTTGTCGCAAATGGTATCTTTACCGGGCAGTGCGATGGTGATGAAGACTGCATTATGCTGCTTCTTGATGGCCTTATCAACTTCTCACGTTCGTTCCTGCCCCAGAACCGTGGAGGATCGATGGATGCCCCGCTTGTGCTGACGAGCAGGATAGATCCTGCGGAAATCGACAAGGAAGCCTTGAATGTCGATGTCTGTGATCGTTATCCTCTGGAACTCTACACAAGTGCACTCACGTATGTCGAACCTAAAATGATCAAAGAGTTAATTGATCGTGTTGAACGGAGAATCGGGACCCCCTCACAGCTCGAAGGCTTCCAGTTTACTCATGATACCTCTGATATCTCGGCGGGCCCGATAGAATCCATGTACACCCAGCTCAAGACCATGACGGAAAAACTTGAGGCTGAACTGGTCCTGGCTGAAAAGATACGTGCGGTTGACGCGGATGACGTTGCGGAACGGGTACTTACTACCCACTTCATCCGCGACCTTATGGGCAATCTCTCTGCATTCTCCAAACAGAAGTTCCGGTGTTCCAAATGCAACACAAGCTACCGGCGGATGCCCCTTGCAGGCAAATGCACGAAGTTTAAGGGGAAGGGTGTCTGCAACGGCAATATCATTCCAACCGTCCATGAAGGGTCAGTCAAGAAATATCTCGAGATGTCCCGGGAGATCTGCAGGAAGTATAAGGTATCCGAGTACACCAAGCAGCGTGTCGAGGTGCTTGAACTTGCTATCACGTCTACGTTTGGTGAGGAAAAGCAGCAGCAGCTCGGGCTTGCCGACTTCATGTAATTTTTTTTTGGAATATTACTCTAGTTTTTATGACTGATACAATCCGAATCACCAGGTATCAAAGCACAGTTCTTTGCACGGCGTTTCTGCCGATCAGGTACCTTAATTATTCCTGTCGCCAACATTATCCATCACAGGCGCGGGGATAGCCAAGCCTGGTCAACGGCGATAGACTCAAGATCTATTCTCGCAGGAGTTCGTCGGTTCAAATCCGGCTCCCCGCATATTTCCCTGTTCTTTCAATTACCTTTTCATATTCTGTAATTGTTCCCACCCTGGCAATCAATGATAAGAATCACTGCATGCAGTTATGGAACATTGATGACAGGGAACAATCAACAGGTAGTATTGAGAAACTTTCATGACGGGAACAGGAACTGGTCCTGAAGATGCGCAGTACATGCACCATTCCCCCTCTTCCCAAGAGTGGTAACCGTCATTCCTCACCGTTTCAGGTATCGCATGGATGTAAGTTTGTTTGTTCAGGGAATTATCATCGGCCTGACCCTTGCTGTACCGGTCGGTCCTCTGTCTCTCATATGCATCCAGCGTACAGTAAAAGAAGGACGTCTCCATGGGATCTTCTCAGGTATGGGTGTGGCGACCGCTGATTCATTCTATGCTGCTGTCACCTTTCTTGGTCTTACGGTTATTTCCGCCTTTATCATAACCCACCAGAATCTTTTTCGTTTCCTTGCAGGGGTCGTCTTAATCCTTATCGGCATACGGGTTTTCCTGTCTGTCCCCTCAGCCATTACCGCAAACACCGAGCATGAGACGTATCTGAAGGATTACCTCTCCATGGTTGCCCTTGCGATTGCAAACCCGCTGACTCTGGTCTTCTTTTTGGTAATTTTACCAGGATATGGCTTCGTGATCAACGGGATATCTTCCCTGTCTGCGGCAGAATTTGTGGCGGGAGTTTTTTTTGGGTCCACGGTTTGGTGGATCGTGCTCTGTGGGTCTGTTGGATCGGTGCGTTCCCGTCTAAGCATGGCAAACCTGAGATTGATCAACCGTGTGTCCGGACTGCTTATTTCCTGTTTTGGCACAGGTGTGCTCATTCTTCTCATTATGGCAATCGGGCTCCCCTGGTGATCAACTCTCTTCGCTCTATCCACGTACCAGGGACGAGAATTTGATTGTGCGCATCGCCCGGGCAAAAAAAGATATATTTCTCTGAACCAGCCGCCAATTGCTGTTCCGGCATACCGGGGCGAGCGTTGAGGGAATAATTTTATTTTCTCTTACACCAAAAATTGAGCACTTGATAATGGAAATCAAAATGGAGAAAAACGAGGAGAGGTTGCACTGACAGATAAGAAACCGGGATCACCCCCGGGTGATGAGATCGTAAGGGTCAAGCTGCCTCAGAAACGGAACCGTGAAATATTTGGCAATGCTGAACTGATGATGGGTGCAAATCATATCCGTGTCCGTTGTTTCGATGGCGTGACCCGGATGGGGAGAATCAAGGGAAAGATC
>JALOPT010000046.1 GCA_025453715.1 Methanoregulaceae archaeon
GCTAGAATACACGGAGGTGTCACCTGTCTGGTAATCCCAGAGGAGTACACCTGTCGATGCGTCCAGTGCATGGATGCTCTTTCCATACCCATAATTTAAACTGCCGACATAGACGACACCGTTCGCGACCGCCGGGCTAGAATACACGGACTCCCCGGCCGCGTAGGCCCAGCGGAGTGCCCCTGTGGAAGCATCGAGTGCGTAGAGGTTGTCATCATTGCTCCCGAAGTAGACGACACCGTTCGCGACCGCCGGGCTGGACCTCACATCTTCACCTGTCGCATAGCTCCAGAGGAAGGCCCCTGTGGAAGCATCGAGTGCATAGAGGTGATCGTCATCACTGCCAACGTACACGACACCGTTTGCGACCGCCGGGCTGGACCCCACCTCATCCCCCGTCGTGTATTTCCAGTGGAGTTCTCCGGTGGAAGCATCAAGGGCATAGAGGTTGCCATCCCAGCTGCCGAAATAGACGGTACCGTTCGTGACTGCCGGGCTGGAGGTCACATCGTTCCCGGTCGTGTAATTCCAGAGGAAAGTACCTGTTGAGGCGTTGAGTGCGTAGAGGTTGTCATCACGACTTCCAGCGTATACGATACCGTCCACAACTGCCGGGCTTGATATAACGCTATCACCGGTCGTGTAATTCCAGAGAAGTGCCCCGCTTCCATGGTCAAGTGCATAGATGTTGCCGTTCCATCCACCTGCGTAGACGATGCTGTTTGCGACCGCCGGGCTGGACTGTATCCCGTGCTCAGCCGCGAACTTCCAGCGGAGTGCCCCGGTGGATGCATCAAGGGCATAGAGGAATCCATCATTACCCCCGAAATAGATCGTGCCGTCCACCACAGCGGGGCTGGACCTCACCACGTGACCCGTACCGAATTTCCAGATGATGTCCCCCTCCGGCCTCTTCCCACCATCGTCGTACACGCCGGTGTTCTGGTTGTCGGCATGAAATTTCCATCCCTGATCGGCTGCTACAGGTGCGGTTACCAGGGCACCGAGCAGGAGGAGCAGAAGGAGAATCCTGGCCTGCGAAGGTGTATGATACCGCGAGTATTTTCGAAAGCTGTCCTGCTGCGGTCTCCTGATGTTACAAACCGCAATGACTGGTAAATCCGTTGGTGTCACCATAATTCCCCGCATTTGTTAAACTCAAAATATCAAGGCAATTTTATATATTGGTTTTGTATCAATTACCATTGGTCCTCGCAATGCTAACCAGGCAGGATCGGGCCTGGTGGAAAATGGGATAATTATTTGGGCCAGGTACAACAATCAGGCCCTTTCGAACGGATGAATTGCAAACCATTGTACCGGTTGAATCATTGTTTTTTATTACCGTCATCGCAAACGTGCAGGTACCAGGATAGCGGCGGGTATGCAAGGGGTTTGGCCCTGGTATATTGGCACCATCACAATGGTCGTAATTATAATAAGTCGGGATGGCATTTGTACGGGGGGTGTGAAAAATGGTTCACTATCTGATAGATATCCGCCAGATGGGTTCCGTAAAGCACCAGATTAGCACGTTAAGCAACCAGTTATCCGAAAAATTTAATATCGGAGACAAACGGGTAATCCCGCATATCACCCTGGCCGGGCCTTTTTCAACCCAGGATGAAGAAAAACTGGTGGAAGACTTTACGAGGGTTTGTATGGGCCTGGAGAAGACCCCGAAATATGAGGTCGGAGGGTACGGGTTTTTTGATGATACAAGGGTTGTTTATGTTTCGATTACCCCTGATGAGACCTTAAAACAATTCAGGTACCTGCTGTCCCGGACTATCTCCCCGTACTGTACATTACGTACCTATGACCTGGATTCCGCCGAAGGGTTCATGTTCCACTCTACCCTCGCCATGAAACTTGACTGGCTCACCTTCCAGAGAATAAAATGGTATGTTAAAAGAATGGAAAAGGTCGTGTACCGGCACCACCCAATCCGGGTAACATTGCTCCGGAACAGGAAAATTGTCTGCGAGTATGATTTTATCCAGAAGAGGATGCTGAGCCGGAAACAGGCTTTGAGCAAGGCAACACGGATGCGTGATTATGATATTCTTAAGGTGTGGGCTGACGGGAGCTGGGAATCAGAGTACAGGCGTCCGTGATTACCTTCAGTGATAAAAAAACGTCCGGTGGATAACAATGCAATGCGGGGAAACCGGATTTTTTAGGAAAAAATATTGGATGGCAGGCACCAGTCAGCCGGGTCACACCCGTGTAAACGGGCCGAACTCTTCGGAATCAAACCCCGTAACAGGACCTGGCGGGCCGGCTGCAAAGTTGAGATAGCCGACCTGGTCGTCCGGGTTCGGGAACGAAAGGTACCAGGTGTTGTTTGTCACGTGCGTGAGGGTCCCGGGGTACTGTACCGGCCCGAGTCCGATGGTCATATTCCCGGCATCCGTTCCCTCGTGAATTTGCATGGTTCCGTACAGGTCGCTCCTGTACATCCCCGCTATTGCTGACGGGCTGATCGTTGCCGGACCAGCATCTGCGGGCTGATTGACGGACTTGATCAGCGAATTCCATCCTGCCTGGTTGAATCTCTCCCTGGCCTGCAGGTCCACGCCGCTTTTCCCAATATACCGCTCGAGGAACTCGTCCCGGACCGCTTCCGGGAACACCGTCAGCTGTTTGTTGGCAATAACGACAAGGCCGCTTTTCGTTCCGGGGATAAGGATCACTATCGCACGGACGCCATCAAGCGCCCCGTTCTTCTCGATGACCCGCTCGTCGAGGAAATTATATGAATCACAGCCAAGGCCGACAGCCGCATTCGGGTCAGAAAGAGGCCCGCCGGGACCCGCAACCAAGCTTGCAGCATGTATCTGTTTCACCGTCTCCGGTTTGAGGACCTGCGTTCCGTCAACCGAGCCGTTGTTCAGCATCATCCGCAGCCATTGCGTCATGTCCCGTCCGGTGGAGATAACCTGGCCGGCAGCGGGAAACCCTGCCTCCTCGAGGGGTATTACGTGCATATCCCCGCCCTTACCTGCATGACCGGCAACATGGTTATCATCAAGGTACAGGGTTTCCGGATGGGCTCCCGATCGTGTCATATTGAGCGGCCGGATGATGCGGGCATCGGTTACTTCTTCCCAGCTCCGGTTGTCAACCCCGGCAGCCGCTTCCCCGGCGATGAAGAAACCTGCATTCGAGTAGGTGTACTTCTCCCGGAAACTGGTACCCGGCTGAAGATAGCGCATCCGCTCCAGCATATCGCTGTTGGAATAGCCGAGCCTGCCCAGCAGGTCGCCATCGAAGTGTCTAAAACCCGTGCGGTGGGCGAGCAGGTCGCGAAGGGTTGCGTGTTCACCTGCGTAGGTATCTTTTAACGCAAAGCCCGGCAGGTACGTGACAACGGGGGTGTCCCAGTCCAGTTTCCCCTCGTCGACAAGGGAGCCGGCAGCACCGGCAGTGACGTACTTGGAGACCGATGCGATCTGGAAGCGGGTGTCAGGATCAACTTTTCCAGGTTTCCCGAGCTCCCTGACACCGAACCCTTTTAAGTAAACGACGGTATCGTTCTCGACGATTCCGACAACAGCACCCGGGACTTCGTATTCCGTCATTTTCAGGGTTACAAAATCATCGAAGCCGTCAAGTTTTCCGGTTGCCTGTGATGTACCTGTACATCCGGCAAAAAAGACCATACTGGTCAAAAGAACGGCAGCAATGAACAGGAAGACATGTCGCAGGGCAGCGTTGTTCATGAAGGGGATTATGAGTACCTGACGAAAAATCTTATGATTTTAATATTTGCAACCGTCACTCTTAAAAAAGAACACAATTCAAACGATCTCCCTGGAAGGTTGTAATGCTGTCATGCATTCAGGTCACGGGAGAGAAAACCGCATTTTTTATGCGAAATAACGGGTGAATTAACGTCTGATTTACCAGGAAGCCTTTTTTAAAAAATTAATCTGGTCCTTCACGACACTTTTTCTGACTCGTCATTCACGCCTTCCATGGTATACATCTTCAGCCCGTCAACCTTTCCGGAGGCATTACGGGTGAAAATGAATGCGTCGTTGGATTCCGGCGTTACAAAAAACGTGTCCTTGCCCTCGTAAAAGAGCTCGACCTTTTTATCACCGGGCATGACCGAATCATAAAACAGGCGGTTGTCATCCGCATATACGGTGATTGTCCAGGATTTTTCCCATTCTGGTGCATACGTCCCGGTATATTCCGCGAGTGTTCCGGTGGTCAGGGGGACAGCCTTCCGGTCGATCTTTTGTGGCAGCGAATACGGCTCACCGAAAACAATTGCCGACAGGTCGTTTGGCAGGGAGCCCATCGGTGTCCGGTCATGGTTTGAAAGGAACGTGATACTCACATCTGTTTCAGGATAATAGAGCGTGTACGAAGTGAACCCGAAGTTACGCCCACCATGACCGCTGTAGGTGCGGTTCTTCACAATCCCCTTCACAATCCCGTAATGGTTATCCACCATTGCAACCGTTGACTCCGGAGAAAGAATAGTGCCCGGCGTGTGGAAGGCACGTACCCACCGGAACATATCTTCTGTTGTGGAATGAACTGATCCGGCGCCCCAGGAGTTGTGTATGTTCTGGAGGTCGTAGTGGATATGTTTTCCATCCATCGTGGTATACCCGGATGCACGGTCAGGGAAAACATTGCGGGCATTGTCCTGCCCGGTGCTGTTCATACCGAGTGGCAGGAACAGATTCTTTTTCAGGTAATCATCGTATGACATACCCGACGCCTGTTCAATGATATAGCTCAGCGCGATATAGCCATTGTTGGAATACGTATAACCCGATCCCGGTTCAAAGGTGAGGGGCAGCGAAGTTATTCGCTCCATAGTTTCAGTGAGTGTGAGATCGGCAGGGTCTGTGATGGAGAATGCCCCGTCTGACTGGACCCCTGCGGTGTGGTTCAGGAGGTGGTAGATACGGATATCCTTCCATTTCGTGGCATTGGGGATATACAACGTTACCGGGTCGGAAACATTGAGTTTTCCCTGCTCCTGCAGTTTCATGATCGCGGCCGCAGTGAACTGCTTGGTGTTCGAGCCGACAGGGAACACGGTCTGTGGTGTATTGGGCACGGAGAACTCGTAATTCGCCATACCGTAACCTTTCGAGAGGAGCACCGTATCCCCCCGTGCTACAAATACCGTCCCGCTGAACCTGCCGGCATCGGTAAGTGCCACCATATAGTTGTCCAGCTTCTGAGAAACCGCAGCATCAGGACTGGTGAGCGGCGTGACCGGAACCGTCATTGTCAGGACCGGCGTTTCCTGTGATGTTTGTTTTTCAACCGCAGGCTGGGTGCATCCTGCAGCAAGGATTACAGCAATTCCGATAATGATGAGGAGAACTGGATGCTTCGCGGACATGGGGAAAACATTCCGGATGTTGATTTAAACACTAATAATGGTTGCTTTTTTGGTCTCTCTTCAACTGGTAACCGTCTTTAAACGTGGGCATCCCATAACTAAACGTTATAATTTTCCCTCCCGCGATCTCATATACCCTGTAAAGGGACGAGGTGAACGATGCTTTTCATTGCACTGGCGAAATTCAAGAAATCACTCAGCAAAGAAGTTGTTGCAGAGAACCTGAAGGATATTGAGGCAGAAACGAAAGGACAGGTCCGATACCTGGGTATCTACTGGACGCTTGGGAAATACGATACGGTCGTACTATTCGAGGCCCCGAATGAAAAAGTAGCAATGAATATGGCCTTGAAACGGTTGGACCGGATGGAAATAGACACCCTTGTTGCCGTACCAGCAGATGAAGGGAGTCCGGCCGGACCGGCCTGACCTGGCCATGGGGCCTCGATGTGAAAATACCGGTCAGCAATCACCGTACCGGTGCTGGTGAAACCTGACATACCTATACATAATCCGGGAAACAAAACCAAAATACACTCAATAAGCAGAGCCTGTCGATAAACCTCCCTGATACGAAACTGCCTGGTTTTAAAGGGAATCAACGGTCATCAATCATGGATCCTCTCGTCCTGTTAGGTATTGCATTTCTTGCTGCACTCGCAGCAGGGCTGATTAATGCCATTGCAGGAGGGGGGACACTCGTTAGTTTTCCGGTCCTGATGGCCCTTGGACTGCCACCTGTTTCTGCGAATGTAACGAATACCATCGGGCTATGCCCCGGGTATTTCGGGGGCATATTCGCGCAGCGGAAAGATTTGCCGGGCCAGAAAAAACGGCTCATGATACTCCTGCCCCTGAGTATTGCCGGCGGTATTGCCGGTGGTATGCTGCTGATCCGCACCGGGGATAACACCTTTTGGGCCCTGGTCCCCTGGCTCATCCTGGCTGCTTCGCTTCTTCTCGCCGTGCAGGTCCCGGTGAAACGGTGGCTCCAGTCAAGGGCCGGAAAAACCGGCCAGGGTACTGCCGTTGGTATTGGAGCATTCGTACTGTTTTTCCTTGCAGCAGTCTACGGGGGGTTTTTCGGGGCTGGTGTCAGTGTAATCGTGATTGCGGTGCTTGGCCTGATTTATGATGATTCATTTACACGCCTTAATGTTCTAAAACAGGCAATCTCCTTTAGTATCAACATATCTGCCGCAGTTTACTTTATTTTTTCAGGTATGGCAGAGTGGATGGTTGTCCTCGTTATGGCCGCAGGGTCGGTAGCCGGTGGGTTCGCCGGAGGTTCGTTTGCCGGGCTGATAAAGCCTGATACCCTTCGCTACGTGGTTGTATCTATCGGGATCACGATATCGTGTATATATTTTTTAATGGGGTAAATTACCGGAATAAAAGCCGGAATTTTTTCGTTATACCTGTAGTTGGCTGATTTGAAAGAAGATCGCATTGGGATCACCCGGCAATCCGGTATGGGCAATGTCTCACACAATCTTATCATTCATGGGTATCAGCCAGACCAGGGATTCTGCTCGCCCCAATGCAGGAATTGATACAGCAGGAGTTCATGCCCTGATAAAGAGGTGGATAATGAAAAAGGGTGAAGGGTGTTATCCTATGCGCATAAATGGTTCTATGGGTAAAATTAATTCGGGGTACCAAAGGATGCTTTTCAACCTTTGATCTCTCCCCCGGTTCTTTTAGCAGCTGAGTTTGAGATATTTATGACTTGTTGCCACATCAAGCATAGCCTGAGCAAGTTTCAGTTCTCCATCAGTTTTCGCGAGGCCTGAATATATTGCTGCTTCTTTCTGCAGTTCTACATTTTCATTCAGGATAAGTAAGCAAAGATATCGAATATAGTGTGCATCTGGATTTTTCTGGTCAATTTCAATTGCCCTTTCAGTTGAATCCATTATTTCATTCAGGAATGCCCTGCAAATTTCAATATTTATATTTGAAAATTTATATGATGCGAAATCACTGTGGAACACTGAAATATTTGAATTGATATTTAATGCTTTTTGAGATGCTACAATCGCCTCATCATATTTCTTTTCTCTGGATTTTAAATTTGCATAATTGTGATACACAAGCGCATAATCCGGCTCCATTTTAAGGGCCTGATCGAAATCCCTCTTCGATCCTTCATAATCATGCATATTACTTTTTACGGCTCCACGACTCCGGTAAAATTCCGGAGAGCGGGTTTCGTATTTAATGGCTTCATCAAAATATTTAAGGAGGACTTCATTCGGCATTCTCCTTCCTGAGGATATCTGGACCTTATAATACAAGGCGGTTCCATTATGAGGGTCTAATTTTAAAGCGGCCTCAATATCTTTGTCGGCAAGGTCCATTTTTACCTCGTCAAATTGATATTGAGGGTCCCGGGTACCTTCACCAATTACACTATACAGATTTGCTCTGCCGTAAAGGGCCTCTATATTATTTGGATTCTTTTGTAATGCCAGTGAAAAGTTCCTGATTCCATTCTCATAAAAGGGAAAGGTATGTTTACCGAGATCGGTATATGAATGTTTCCACGATGTTATAGCCCCTGTATAGTAATTCGACCAGCCCAGAAGGTTATATATTTCCTCTTCATCCTGGTTGTATTCCAAAGCACTGGATAAATCTGAATTGGCCAGCTGGAACTTGTCTTCTCCATTTAACGTGTAATACTCTTTTTTACCAATGTTATAGTAAGCCTTACCTCTGGCAAGATAAGCAGCACCGTTGGCAGGGTTAATTGAAAGGGTTGTATTAAATTCTTTTATTGAATCGGAATACTTTCCCTGTTGGTACAAATCGAGGCCTTTCTGGTAGGAAACCTGCTCCTGAGACATGGATTGCGGGATCGGTTGAGATTGGGTTGATGGCAGAATGGTTGTTTCAGGACGCGGATTTAATGTCGCTGTGGCAGGTGGATTATTGTTAACCTGCTCGGTTGATGAGATGCACCCACAGGTTAAAGCTCCAAGAATGACAACAATTACAAACATTCCCTTCAGGACCATAATAAAATAATCCTTAAACACCAAGGATAATTATTCTTGGTATTTTGTTTTTCACATTACTCTTTTGTAAAATTAGAGAGAATAAAGTGTGAAAATCGTAACCAAACGAAAAAAATTTGTAAGAAATGCCATAGAAACCTGAAGTGGCGCCCCGAATGCTGATAGTCTTTATCGTTTACCCCGGACAGCCGATATATTGAAGAGAATTTATATGGCCCGGAGTTTTTTTTGATTACCAAGAAAAAACTTTTTCGGGGACTCTTATGAAAGAGGCGGTATCTTTTTGGATTTTAAAAACAGGGTGGTATTACTTTAATACTTATACTGATGGATACAATTTAAGGATCGTCGTCGCCAAGTGGAAGATCGATTGAGAATAATCATCCTGGGGGTACCTGCGGATGAAGAGTTGATCGACTTTGGGCGAATGCTCCTGCTGAAGCACCTGTGAATATAGTATTGGCTCTGAAATTTTAACCCGTTTAGAATCAAAACCGGCAAATTCCTTTCGGAAGGTCTCTACCCTCTCTTTCAGGTACCGGGCTGGGACCATATTGGGTATGATGTGGATATGCCGTTGGGGTATACCTGAAATTCTTTTCAGGAGCTCTTTTGTGCCCCTTATATCTGTTTCATCGGGACGGGTAATTACCAGCACAGCCTGTGATGCCATAAAGTACAGCAGGGCTCGTTCGTCGAGGTCAGGCTTGGTGTCAATCAGGAGATAATCAATTTTATTATCTTCACCAATCTCTTTTAATCCATTCAGGATATTGCCAATATGGAAACTATCCTGGTTGATTCCGTATAATTCATGGATTACCGTATCATCCAGCTTTGAGGGAATTAAAAAAAGGCTGTTTTTCAGGCCGTATTGTTCAGAAATATCATGGATGATATCCTCTTTTTTACATCGCTGCAATAAAAACTCGGCAAATGTTGGTGACAGCGGATTCTCACCAAGACCGAAAGTTATATGGAGACTCGGGTGTGTGGCATCTGCATCAACAACAGCCACCCTCTTCCCTGTTATTGCAAGTGCATATGAGAGATTCGCCGTGATGTTTGTTTTTCCTGTACCTCCCCTGAATGAATGAGTAGTAATAATTTTCATTAATGTCACTTCCAACGGAAATCTACTTAAATTTTATCTTATAGTAAACAAGCTGCCCTTTTCTCTTTTTTTCGACATAACCAAGGTTTTTCAGGTGGTTCAGGTACGCACTTTCAAGGGATCTCGATCTCCCGGTCTGTGAACAAATATCTTCAGCTGTTGCTTCGCCAAGGTCCATCAAGGTCCTGATTGTGCTGCGGAGATGGTCCGGTAAATCAAAAATTACACTTGGTTTGAAACCCGATGTTTCGATTTGGACTGCCTCCAGGCGGAGTTTATAGATGATCTGCCTGATATTTTCATTGATGAGGGCGGTATTTCTTTCAGTAATTTCAGTGATTTCTTTTTGAGCTTCCTGGATTGCCTTAATTTTCTCTTCGATCTCTTTAAGGACCGGGAGCATTTCTCCTGTCTTCATTGCCGTGTTTTATCTCATTGAACAAATAAATACTTGTTGGTATGTTCAACAAATCAACTTATTCTCACTTCCATTCCCAGGAATGGGCAAATTTCCAATAAATAATTCCGATACCCACCAGTGCAATCAGGCTCACCCAGAGGACATATCCCCCTTTGGATAACATCGCAATATACGCACCACCAAGAAGGATCAGCCCCCATTTCTTCTGTTTTGCCAGACCGTAAAGGGTAATACCTCCAAGGGCCGCAATAAGAACAAGTTCCCATATTGTCTGCTGGTACATCAGGACTGGCAGAATAACGACTGAAACAAATAATGCAAGAACAATGGTATCGGCTGAAAAGTTCAAAACCGCGGGTAGATGAACCGATTTTTTACCCAGTGGCAGTTTTACCGTTTTATTTGACTTCGCCTCAACGGGAACAATTTCTGTGGAGATAGTTGTATTTCCCTTCTTAATTTCCACCCGGTGATTTCCCGCTGTTATTGCCAGGGGGGTCCCGAGGACTCCCCTCTTCTGGCCGTCGATATATAGCTCGATATCCTCAAGGTCAAGCGAGAGAATAACTGAACCGTAGGAATCCCTGATTTTTTTAATTTTCTTGTCGGCTGCATTATGAATAACCGGGGGAATATCCGGGTATGTATGGT
>JALOPT010000202.1 GCA_025453715.1 Methanoregulaceae archaeon
GCGATACAGGTCGCGGGAGAGAACAATCTGCCCTTCGGTAATATATCCTGTCAGATCAGGGACGGGATGGGTAATATCATCATCCGGCATCGTCAGGATTGGAATTTGGGTGATGGAGCCGGTCTTTCCTTTCAGCCTGCCTGCCCGCTCATAAATAGATGAGAGATCGGTATACATGTAGCCAGGATACCCCCGCCTGCCAGGTACTTCTTCGCGGGCTGTCGAGATCTCCCGGAGGGCTTCACAGTAATTGATCATGTCCGTAAGGATCACCAGCACATGAAGGTTGTGGGTGAATGCCAGAAATTCAGCAACCGTGAGCCCGCAACGAGGTGCTGCCAGGCGTTCAACCGTTGGATCATCAGCAAGATTCATGAAAAAGACCACGCGCTCCAAAGCGCCCGTACTTTCAAAATCCCTGATGAAAAAGGAGGCTTCTTTATGGGTGATTCCCATAGCCACAAAAACGACCGCAAACTGCTCACCCTCACCGAGGACTTTTGCCTGTCGGGCAATCTGTGCAGCAAGTTTGCTGGCGGGCAGACCGGAGCCGGAGAAAATGGGCAGCTTCTGACCCCGTACAAGGGTATTCAGACCATCTATCGTGGACATACCGGTCTGGATGAAATCTGCAGGTTTATCCCGGGCTGAGGGATTTATAGGGGTTCCGGCGATATCAAGAGCGGATTCCGGTATAATATCCGGGCCTCCATCACGCGCCTTGCCAACACCATTGAACACACGGCCCAGCATATCGAGAGATACATTGATCCGGGCGGGTTCGCCGGTGAACCGGACCTTCGTTACCTGGGTGTCAATGCCCCGTGTACCCTCAAATACCTGGATGACGGCCATTTCTTCGGAGATGTCTAGAACCTGCCCGGTCCGTTCATCACCATCCTTAAGAAAAATCCTGACGATCTCCCCAAATGATGCCCCTTTAACATTGCTGACAAAGATCAGGGGACCTGATACATAATTTATAGTCTGGTAATCTTTGGTGAGAAGAGAAGCCTGCTTCATTTTTCCACCTCGAGTGCGCCTAGCTCCTGGCTGACATCATCAATCATTTTCCTAAGGCTTTCAAGGTCCTGGATATCCTTCATCCGCCCTATGTTTGTTTTAAGCGGAAGTGACTGGATTTGTTTTAATGAGATCCCCCTGTTCATCACTTCATTTACCTGGGCATAATATGACATAATCACCTTGAGCATGAGATACTGCTTTTCCATGGGGCAGAACGAGTCGGTGTCGGAATAGGCGCTCTGCTGAAGAAAGTCCTCGCGTATCATCCTCGTTACTTCAAGAATTGCCTTTTCGCTCTCAGGCAAAGCATCCGGGCCAACCAGCTGGACGATCTCCTGGAGTTCGACTTCTTTTTGTAAAAGGTACATGGTTTTTTCCCTGAGCTCCCGCCAGTCTTTTGCTACATGCTCGACATACCAATCCCCGATACTGTCAAGATACAGGGAGTAACTTTTTATCCAGTTGACCGAGGGGAAGTGCCTGCGGTAGGCGAGGTTGGTATCCAGTGCCCAGAATGTACCGACAACCCGCAATGTGTTCTGGGTGATTGGCTCAGAGAAGTCTCCCCCGGGAGGGGATACTGCACCGACAACAGTAACAGAGCCCGTTCGTTCCCCCGCACCGACACACACTACCCTGCCGGCGCGTTCATAAAAAGCTGAAAGGCGTGTGGCGAGGTAAGCAGGATAGCCTTCCTCACCGGGCATCTCTTCCAGTCGTCCGGATACTTCACGCAGTGCCTCACCCCATCGTGACGTTGAATCGGCCATCAGCGCAACATCGTACCCCATATCCCGGAAATACTCTGCGATGGTAATCCCCGTATAAATCGATGCCTCACGGGCAGCAACCGGCATATTAGAAGTGTTTGCGATAAGAATCGTACGTTCGATAAGCGGGAGATTTGTACGCGGATCGATAAGTTCCGGGAATTCGGCCAGGACATCTGTCATCTCATTCCCCCGTTCCCCACACCCGATATAAACCACGATCTGTGTATCGGACCACTTGGCAAGGGTCTGTTCCGATACGGTCTTTCCAGTTCCAAAACCGCCCGGAATCATAGCTGTACCCCCTTTTGTGACAGGGAAAATGCAATCAAACACTCTCTGGCCGGTGATCAGCGGCAGTATAGGATCCAGCTTTTTTTGTATTGGTCGCGGGATCCTGACCGGCCAGACCTGCATCATGGATAACCGAACCTTGTCGTCAATGATGCAGATGATCTCTTCTACCGTAAACAAACCGGTTTTAATAGAGGTCACGATGCCAGAGATTTTATGGGGCACAAGGATTCTGTGCTCAAAATGAAATTCCCTGACAATGCCGATCACGTCACCTTCAAAGACGGTGTCACCTTTTTTTACTGACGCGGAAAACTCCCATTTCTTCTGACGGTCAAGTCCTGGAGCCGAGATCCCCCGTTCAATAAAATTCCCGCATTTTTCAAGGAGGACCGGAAGCGGGCGCTGTACACCGTCGTAAATGGAGGCGAGAAGGCCGGGGCCGAGTTCGACGGAAAGGGGGGTCTCCGTATTCTCTACTTTTTCACCGAGGGTTAGTCCGGTCGTATCTTCATAAACCTGGATAACCGCATTGTTTCCTTCCAGACGTATAATCTCCCCTCTCAACGCCTCATTGCCAACTTTGACCACATCATACATTTTTGACCCGTTCATTTCGCGGGCGATGATGACAGGGCCGGAAATTCTCGAGATTGTGCCAGAAATCATACTTTCACCTCCTCAGGACGATGTTGTAACCAATTGCCTTTCGTAAAAGCCGTTCGATATATGATCTCCTGTCGAGTTCCTTTGATTTCGAAGGGATGGGGATGATGAGCGGGCGGGCCAGTTTTTCGATACGGGTCATTAGTTTCTCATCAAGGGTGAGCATGAACTCCTCGTTGACCGCGACGATACCGATATCGTCTTTGTATAACAGGGGGGAAATTACTTTTTTCGCTTCCTCAGGACTGCCCGCTTCCAGCACTTCAACTCCTGCCAGCCGGAACCCTGAAGCACGATCGCTATCCGTTACGATGACAAATTTATACATACACCAGTTCCTCTT
>JALOPT010000203.1 GCA_025453715.1 Methanoregulaceae archaeon
GGGCCATATTACCCGGAAGAAATTTCAAGGGAATTGGATCTGAGCATCCCGGAACGGAATCCGGTTGGAAAAAGAAAGAAAAGGATTATGCTGGTGGTGTTTCGGTAACACTGTCATAGAGCAGGCAGAGGTACCGTGCCTGGAACAGCGTAATTATCGGTGTCACGATAAGAACAAGGATAAATCCGATATAGGGTATCAACTCCAGGATGAACATAACCACAAAGACGATGATCGCCTGGATAATCAGGGCAAGGATGTACGATCCCACGCCGATTTTACCTATCCGTGAAAAGATCTCCCCAAAATTGAATGCTTCCCCGATGCTGTTTGTCCGGGAGAAACGGACAACTGCAGTCGCCTCAATCAGCCAGATGATGAGTGCGACAAGAACAATTATAAAAACTCCAAATATCGCCGCTCCGATCAGACCCATCATCGTATCAGGTATCATCGGGGTCTGAGATGCATTCATAAGCTCGGGAAGATATGGAATCATCGCCAGGATGACACTTCCAAGGAGTGCAATCGCAAGAATCAGTACAGGAATTGCATAGATAAAGAGAATAACAAACAGTTTCATCCCGTCAGTAAACAGTGATCCCCAGTTACTCACATCCGGTGCAGGATTCTCACCGCGGTAAACCCTCACCATGTAACCTAGTAAAGGCAACGCGAGAATGACCGCGATAACCAGCATTATCACGATCGTAGGGATTATCATTGCCGGGGCACTAATGGCTGCCACAATCCCGAAAATAACCCCGAACATGATTGGAATTACCGGCAATAAGGACAGGATAATCAGCATAATCCATTTGCCCCAATGTCCGACAAGGCCTTCTTTAGCATATTCAAAAGAATCTCCGATAAGTTTTCCGAACTCCAATTAAATCACCATTATATGAGTGAATTTAAGATTGGCCACTTATTTATAAATATCCAATAAATATACCAATATTTCCAGCGAATCGTGTAATTTCCTGGAAGCGGACAGGAAAAAACCCCGGGTTCGCGAAAGGGTATCGTAATAATATGAGGGGGATTCCGTATCCAGTGAAACCCGAAAATTCCACCCGCTAATGGTGTGCACTAGCGGGGAGATGAGGATTATGTTTATCGTTTCATCTACTGAATGTGCACTAACGGACAATCAGAGGAGAGACGAGATATGGTGAAATGGTTGACATGGTGTGCAGTTGTAGCGTTTATTGGGATTCCCTTGTTCGTGCTCCCCGCAAGCGGGTCGCTGTATACAATCCCACAGGGGGGTACGGCCTTTATCGGTGAACAGGGGCTCGATATCAGCCAGACCGGTGTGATCAGGTACGAGAAGATCGGCTGGTTCGGGACCGGAAGGAACGGGACTTCAGGTGATCCGCTGGCAACAGTCTCAGTGGAGGACACGAACAACTTCTACATCGACCCCCTGACCTTCGGTGGCAGAACAGGCCCCTGGTACACCCTTCCAAATAAAACAATCGCCTTTTACGTGGAAGACCCGTCATTGGACCTGAAAATCCTGGACGAGACCATGAATTATGAATTGACTGAGGATTTAATCTATGTACCAAAAGGGGACCAGGTTGGGTTCAGGATTGAAACTAACCTTGTTTCTATTGTGAAACGGCCTGGTATTTCCAGTGTGCCTATCACTATTCATGTCCGCCAGCCTAATGGCGACGAGCTTGCGGAGGTATCCGGTTACAAGCTGATCGATATAGGTGTGGCAGCCTCACCCTTTTCTACGGGACCAGTCTGGGACACCACGACGTATCCATCCGGAACCTATACGGTCTGGGCGGTATGCAACGTGAACCACATGAAGGATAATTACCCGGTGAACGGTAAAACGGAAACCCCCACGGCAGGAAATCTCCAGATCCTGAGTCCTGATCAGCTGATCACCCCACCCGTTACACCAACACCGACACGGATGATCAGCAACACAACTCAGGTAACGGCGGCAACGACAGAAAGTGTACCTCCTGCTCTTTCCGCAGTTCCGACAAGTGAACCTCCGACTACAGCCCAGGCACAAGCCAGTCCCACAGAAGTCCCCGGTACAATTCCCACTGCGACAACAAAGGCACCCGGACCGGATATTGCCTTGATACTCGGGGTCATTGGGATAGCGGCCGCCATGGTCACGCGGGGAAAACGGTAGGGGTAAAGAAACAGGGACAGGCGGATTAACCCAGATCCCTTCCCGGGCCACACGGTTCCTGGTAATTTTTCCGTCCGGCTGAACATATTATCTGATTTAAAACGAGACGTGTAAGAATTTCCCTGCCGGCAAACAAAGAGAGAGGGTCCGATGGACAACAGTGAATCAATTCCAAATCACCGGAACGGCAAAGATCTCCGGTATCTGGAATTGACCCAATTTTAAGTATTTTCTGGTCACGAAAAATATATCAGATCCCTTTTGGTACAAACGTCGAGCTGTACGGAGTCCTCTGGTATACAAGTGTATTCCCGGAGTTATCGTTGATGGTCAGTTCCTGGTTCACATTTACCGTGTAGGTTTTTGCAGCCTGGAGTATCTGGAAATAGGTTGTTTCTGTACCGGTGGTGTTGGCGCAATACATCGTACTGGAGGCAAGAGGCCCGATAGAGATGCCTTTTCCATCAGGGAGGACCTGCCCGGTCAGGGTATACGGCCCGTTGTAATTATTACACCCGGAAAAACCGAGAACATTGGACTGGTTAGTGAAAACTGCAGTAATTTGCGGGCTCATGGTATCGACCAGCGCCGTCCCGCCCTGCTCTGCCATCATTTTCAGGTACCAGGTCCCAACAAGGGAAGGATCAATAACCGGGGCAGGTGCAGGAGTTGGACTCATTGTGGCAGGCACCGTTGTTGCTACGGTAGTACCTGGTCCTGTTTGAGACAGGCTTGTACAGCCTGCCATCAGGATGAGAATACAGGTCACTATAAGTACCGGTGCAGGTAAAAATTTCATAGATTCAAATACATCCGTCTTTTTATAAATGTTTAGATAGCCCGGGACTCAGTTGCAAAAACAGGGTGAATGCCTTTAAGAATACCCCTGGTCCCGGTTTTTACACC
>JALOPT010000204.1 GCA_025453715.1 Methanoregulaceae archaeon
CTGCACCTCTTAAACAGCATTACCCGCCATGACCTCCTGAACCAGCTCACCGTCCTTAAGGGAGCCCTCGACCTTCTAACGGCTGAGCAACCCGGGGATACTGTTGCGCCTTACATCAACATGATCCAGAAAGCCACATCAACAATCGAACGCCAGATACACTTCACCAGGGATTACCAGGATATCGGGATAAACGAACCTGCCTGGCAGGACCTTGCAGAAACTATCACCCGGGCGTCCACCCTCTTACATAATGAGCGTATAGCCATCGATATCCATGTAGGGAACGTGAGGGTACTGGCAGACCCGCTGCTCGAAAAAGTGTTCTATAACCTTATTGACAATTCTCTCCGGTACGGGGGTGAGCCGCTCACCACGATACAGGTCCTTGCCCGCGAAGAGGACGCAGAACTGGTGATCATCATAGAGGATGACGGCATTGGTATTACAAGGAAAGATAAATCAAGGATCTTTGACCGGGGTGTCGGTCAGAACACGGGGCTCGGACTGTTCCTTGTCAGGGAAATTCTTTCCATTACCGGGATTACCATTGCAGAAACAGGAGAGGCCGGGAAGGGTGCAAGGTTCGAGATAAGGGTACCCCGGGGGAGGTATGCGTTTGAATACTGTAACATTTGACCGGCATAATCCTCCCCTTCTTTAAATTTCCTTGCATTTCGTGTTTTACCTGACAGGGAATGGAAAAATTTCAACTTCCTTTATTTGGAAAGCTTAAAATTTACCGGAGTAGCAGGGAGAGTATGAAAGTAATTACTGCATGCAGCATAGCCTGCTTAGTCCTCGTGGTTATGATCGCGGGATGCACAAGTGTGCCATCAGTTCAACCGGCAACACCTGCACCGACAAGTTCTGTTATTGTATCGACACCGTCACCAACTCCTGTCAGTGACCCCACGCTCCAGGGTACCTGGAATTTAAAATCCATGGTGCTCCAGGGGGGTTCGGCATTTACGTTCCCAACCAATGTGCAAATCACCGCAACATTTGACAACCAGGGGAACCTGGGGGGATACGCAGGTTGTAACAACTACAATGCAAAATATACCCTTTCAGGACAGCAGTTATACACCGGGATGGGAATATCGATCGGGCCAATCACATCCACCCAGAAATACTGTGCGGACACGAGCGATACGGAAACCACCTATCTCCAGGTACTCCAGACTGCAAAAACATACACGGTAAACGGTGATGGCCTGACTATTACGAACAATCTGAATAGCATGCTGGTCTACAAGAGATAATCATAAAAAATTTCCCGGGTGTTATTCCCGGGAATGTTTTTTATTCCCCGTTGAACCCTGCCCCGGGGGTATCGTGTGGGGCTGGTCAGAGGAGTAGGATAACTCCTCCTTTCAAGTGTATTTTACCTCTTTTTTTTGATATGCAGCGTTTCAATAAAACCGTAATTTGTATGGTATAATGTAAAACAGAGATTCATACACGGATGATAAGCCGGTTCGGATCTTCCAAAGCCGGTTCCAGGGCTCTGGAAGCAGGCAGGGAAATTCCACATCTCTCTCCGCCAGGCAGCCAGCATAACATCAAATGATTTGTCAACAAATGCCACCCGGTTTTTCTGACGCAGAACCAATTAAAAAAATGTCGTTTGAATTGGGAAATAAGACATTCCAGGGCGCATTGCCCCCGCAACTACGGAAGCATCGGATTGGGAGGGTACCAGGACGGTTGAAATGTCTTAAAAGTGACTGGATTACCTGAAAAGGATTCAGTTCTCTCCTGATTTAACGGGCAAACCTGTATTGTGGTGGTTCCAGCTGATGATTCACCTAATCATTTTATTCTTGAGAAACACGTACACATCAGTAATGTACGGGACCTACAACGATAATTTCACCTACACGGGCCCTGACCTCTCCGTTTCCATTAGTGGTCCGGCTGGAAGCCGGCGTTATACCCGCGAATGTGTCGGAAAACGAGTTGAAAAAAATCTTGCATCTGATACCGGGAGAATAATCATCAACCCTGTCGAACCGGTGAATGTACCTGATGGACTTACCAGCCACCTGGAAATTTCTTTTGATCCGGTGGTAATCAGGCCTGGTGATGAAAAGGTCATATATCTTAAATTCCCGGTAGAGACCGCCGTATTTCTTGAGTCTGGTGGTGCCTATGATGTACTTGATATTTTTTCACTGGTCCCCACCAAGTATTCGCTCTACGGTCTTCCTGAAACAGGCTGTATCACAAAATGGTACCGGAGCGGAGTATATTCAAAAATACCGGAAACTGATCCCCTGCGTGAAGGCATCGTAGAACTCAGATTAAGGAACTCGGGAGCAGTCTGGGTCGAAATCTCCAGGGCGGTTTTTCAGAATACCGATATGCATATTTATTACGGGGATTTTGTGTCAATGGCTGCAGTGATGGAGATATGGAACCCGAAACTTGCCAGGACTTCATTTCTTCGTCACCCCCTTGCAGGTAATATGATACCATCGGTTGAACTCTACACTGCCAGGAAGATTCCAATTGTCCAGCAGTCAGGTTACGTGATGGAACAGGGGGTATCATGACACCGGTTGACATCCTTACCGGAATTATCAACAGTACAATGCCGCAACTGAATTTTGAACCTGAACCTGATTTTATTGGTCGGATTTCGGTTGCAGAAGTCCTTATCTTTTTTGTTATCCTCGCAATTGCTTACATTATTGGAAAGCTCGTTGCGATCTACCTTAAGAAACGTTACTCACACCAGATGAAAAAAAAGCGCCTTAACCAGCTTACCCTGCTGGTCAGGGCAGCAATATTCTTGGTAGGATTTTTCATCGCTGCTCCGGCGATCTTTGAAACTTCGATGTTCTTTCTCGGGCTTATCATCGTTGGTATTATTATTGCGATCGGGTTTTCAAGCGCAAAGATCCTTTCAGATTTCGTGGCAGGTATTGCCTTATTTTATGACCACCCCATAAGAATTGGTGATTTTGTTGAGATTGGGACCAAATCCGGCACTGTAGAGGAGATCCGGCTGCTTTCTACTGTACTGAGGACTGAAAACGG
>JALOPT010000047.1 GCA_025453715.1 Methanoregulaceae archaeon
GGAGTTTTTCAGGACAGAATTTTAGCATCAGGTGCCTGACAGGTTCATACACGCTTTTGTGATCAATAAAAATTTTAATAAGCTCCCCGTCATTTGTCAGGAATGATATGTATCCTGAAAGGAGGACCGGTCTCTTCATATTGACCTGTTTCAGGTCCTTCTTTTCCAGCTCTATCTCCTTGTAGACCTCAAGGTCTCCGATAGTCCTTTTCATATTGTCAATGGTCCTTCCGAACAGCTCCGCGTACACGAAACCGCCAATAGCCGGACCTTTCGGATGACCAAAAACGTGTTTCTGGTTTTTTAAGATAAATACCCGCCGGTCCGTAACGTAGATACCATAACCACCGACGTTTGTCCCGATTGCACCAGCGAGATCCTTCCCCTTCGCGTCAGCAAGTGAGAATTTTAAGGATGGGCTGGATAGCCCCCCAATATAGGCTTCTCCTTGCTCGCTTTGTTCCGGAATGGCTGTTGATCGTTCAGGGATGGAACTGGTCCCGGTCGTTGGTTTCAGGTGGATAATATTTTCATTACAGATCCTGGCTTCCATGGTGCGTCCCATGCGGACAAGCAGCTCCGCTTTCCTGTTCCAGGCTTCGTAACTGGAGGGATCAAGACCAATAGCTGCGGTATAACATTTGAGTGCATCTTCTTCAGCACCCGAAGAGACGTAAATATCTCCTTTCACCACCCATTCAGCAGATTTGGCCTTATTTTCATCGGTCATTTCCCCGATTACATGGGGGTTCCCTTTTTCTTTGGTTATCTGGGTCTCTTCAAGGAACCGCCTGACCCGGTCGAGACTTAAGCCGCAGAAAAGACAAAAATTACTGCCAGCTGGTATCTCTTTTCCACATTCCGGGCAAAAGACCACTGAGACCCCCTCTACCTTTTTCTTCGGCATCCAAGGTAATAAACCATTAACAAATGGATTTTTTTAATTGGTAAGAAAAATCCGGAAAAAAAATCCCTGGTGCCAGGGAAGGTTAATTACTCATAGAAATGGGAAGACCAGACCGGACCACGGTATGTATAAAACCCGTCGGCTTATTCTTCAACCTCGATAATCGCAAGCTGGTACATCCAGTCCATCAGCCGGTGACAATCGATCACATTGCATTCTTCCTCGCAACCGATGCATGGGATCAGCTCTTCGCCGGCGAGGATCTGACAGGGGTCCAGCGGACGCTTGGTTGCCTTGAGAATATAGGTCTTTATCCCATCTTTTTTGAACTCGGTCCGTTCTACCAGCCCGGTATCGATCAGCTTTTTAACGATCCTTGAGCATTTACGGCTGTCGACATCAAGGATCTTCCAGAGTTCACTCTGCAGAACGCCTTCAGGCTTGGACTGGATTACCCTGAGTGCCTCATCGATAGGATTGTTCATAGGTTCACTCATCAGATGACCGGTGAAATTGACAGGATATTGTTACCCCTGATCACGACGGTTCCGAGGTTTCTTCCCCGCTGGTTGTTGTCATTCAGTTCGGTTGTCTCTTCCATGTGGATATTGAGGTACTCATCCACTGCGACAAGACGACCCTGTAATTTTCTCCCATCATCCTTTATTTCTACGGTAATTTTCGAATCAACAAGAGAAAATACCTTTTTAATGGGAAGTACGATTCCGTTAACCATCTGCCTAAATTTAGGGCGACAGGTAATTAAAGTTTCTCATACTACAGAAAGTCCAGCTAATCCATATGAAAAAACAGTCCATATCAGCACCTCGTCCCCCCCATGATCCCAGGAAAATATCCGAGAATGAAGCGGGAAAAAGTAAAAAAGTAGATTTATTCGGGGATCGGTTCCCATCGCTTTGTTAACTCTTTCTCCACCGTCGGAAGCGTTGTGTATTCCATCTCTTCGAGCGAGAGCCTGTGGGGTTCGAAGGGGCCATGTGCACGGATCATGTCGGCAAGGTCATTACACCGGGACCTGACCCTGTCAAAAGCAGGGTCATCGAACATGTCCGCCGGGCCTATCAGTTCGCCATTGCAGAGCTGGAAACCGAGACATGTGACTCGTGGTGGGCCGTCAAACCTGGTGCAGTTCGCATCACAAAGACCGACCGGCATAAAGGGGCCATGGTGCGACCCACGCATCCACCCGGCTACCAGTATTGGCGTGCAGAACGGTTCAATAACTTCCCCGACAGCTGGTAAACCGCTCTGGGAACGGACGATCATGACCGGGTCATCTTTACCGATGTACCTCCCGGCCAGCAGGCTCAGCCGCTGGGTGCTGGTCGATGCAGCAATCTCACCATCCTTCCGGAACACATGCTTGATTACATACCGCGAAGGTGCACCGATGTACGCGAGGAGACTGTAGATCTCTTCAGGAGACGAGAACATGATCCTGCGCTTCTCGAAGAGGTCGTGGACCTCAAAGATAAATCCCTTATGCATCGTCGGGTCAATTACAAGTCCGGATGTGTTGAACGGATCGGCAAATATTTTGTAAAGGAAGAAGTTCCATGCCCCGGGCTCGGTCTTGTCAGCCATAAAGATAAGCACAGGATCGCTGCTACGTTCTTCGAACTCCATCTCGGCAACACCAGGTCCCATCCCCTTGACATTACCTGCAAATGCATCTGATAGCATATCCTGTCCCGCACCATAGAGTTTCAGGCCTTTCGCAATTGCCGTACACTCCATGAATACCTCCCACGCGAGTTTGTGGACCTTTTCGTTGTCCACACCATGGGTGTGGGTCATGATTAGCTCGAGATCATCACCGCAATGCGTGACAAACGAGTCAATCAGCAGCTTGCCCTCCTGGTCCCTGAGCAGGCGGGCCGCCTTCTCCAGGAGCTTCGGGTGGGTGCGGGAGTGCCCGGGAAAACTTCCCACATCCGCCTTTATAACGGAAATCGTGGTTTTGGGCATAAAAAATTCACATTATAGAATCTCCTTGCAAGAGAAAAAAATTGTGGTGAAAAAAATAGTTAAGAAATTACCTTCCGTACAAGGGAGGCTGACCCGTACGAGCTGAATGCTTTGAAAAAGACAAGGCTTTCAGCATATGCCTTCGCCTGTATTGCCTTTTCTGTATCTTCATCAACCGCATAAAGTTCCCTGAAAAATTCCTTAATTGCAAACTTGCAGTTTCCATCAACGATCTGCCGGTCCGATTTACCGGGGTTTGCAGCCCGGTACTTATCAAGTGTCCAGTCCTGGATGTTTTTATAGAGAACTGGTTCATAGATCTTAAGGGCATCAAATACAACGTCCTGCCAGAAGGTCCCGACATTTCCCTTAATAATATCCCCTTTTGGGAAATGCTGGTTGATGAGTTCCCGGGGTGTGCCGGTAATACCATGCTGGGCGATTCCGACATTCAGCTTATTGTCCCGCAGTGCTTTTGCGACTGCCTTTGTCTGTGGGATATCGATTGAAAGCTGTTCGACAACATTCCCTTTTTCATCGTATACGTGACCATGGGTGCTTCCGTTGGCAATCGCAAGAACCTGGGGTTGTACATCGTTTGCATGCAGACCCCTGATAAATTCAACAGCCTCCTCAGGCGTGGTCAGGACCATGCCCTGCCCGTCTTTCCTGCCGATTTCACCAACTTCCACTTCGAGGCCGAAGTCCTTCCCTTTCATCCTGCTCTTGATATAATGTGCCAGTTCTGTTGTGACCGATATATTTTGTCCCAGCTCTTCCCTGACATTTTTTCCTTCAAAATTAAAAAGGTGTGAGGCATCGATGGCAAACGATGTGTAACCTGCAGCAACCTGCGCATCAATCAGCTGCTTTGTCTGTTCGATTTCTGTTGCATCCCCCTTTTTAATCGTGATATGATCTGCATGCAGCGCCCAGATATCAAACTCTACATCCCTGGCGGCTTCGCGGACTTTCTCGCTGAAATCCTTTGGAGTCAACCCGGTATACCCCCCCTTCAGGTCACATTCAGAACGTGCGAGTTCCATAAATACTGCCGAATCCGTATCCTTCGCTGCCTTGAAAATTCCCTTTGCGACAGTTGTGATTCGGGTATTCGCTGCCATTATTATTGCTTTCCGGCCAGAAATCCCTTTGAAAATTGTTGAACCGGAGATTGGACCATAATCTTCCTGTTTCATAAGACCTCTCACTCCTGTTTACTCACCCTTTGGTCATAAACGTTTCAATCATCGCGATCTCTTTCCTGCCCCCGATGTAGATTGGGGTGATCTCGTCGATCGATTTCGGTAACACATTCAGGATATCTGCCTTTCCATTGCTGATTGCCCCTCCGGCTTCATGGATAATCTTCCCCATTGGATTTGCCTCGTACAATAGCCTCAATTTTCCATTTTCCTTCCCTTTAAACCCGGGATACGTGAACACCCCACCTTTACGAAGGATCTGGTGTACATCTGCAACAAAACATCCACTGAACCGGAGTTTATAACCTGCCTGTTCGAGACTGTCAATAAACCGGGCATGCGCAGGCAGGTAATCCTTCCTCAAGGCACCAGGTGCATAAATTTTTCCTTCCGGAATTTTAATGTCCTGTTGTTTCAGGATAAAATCCCCTCTTTCATCCAGGACAAATTCGTGTACTCCTTTTCCCGTGGTAAACGTAAGCGTGGTAAGGGGTCCGTAAAGGACATACATTGCGGCGATCATTGTCCCTCCCTTTTCCAGGACCTTCCCTGGATAGATACCAATAATGGATCCAACGCAAAGGTTTACATCAATAAGGGATGACCCGTCAAGGGGATCGATGACAACCCCGAAATCGTTCTTTGGGTCCTCGATTTCAATGATCCTGTCCTGTTCTTCCGAGGCGATATATCGTGCAAGCCGCGACTTCTTTAACCCTGAAATAAAAACCTCATCGGCGAATTTATCAAGAGGCATCTGCTCTTCGCCATACACATTATGGGTCTTTTCATCTGCCAGTGTTTTTCTCGCGGTTGAGAGAAATCCTTTCTTCACCTGCAGGGCTTCCCTGCTGAAAAAGAGAATTAGCTCCGCCAGATTTTTTTTGGTCCCCGCGCCATCAAGGAACTCTTTGAGTATCATACTGTGCCTTCCTCCGCCATAACAACCGTAATACCTCGGATTGTCCAACCTGACTCCCTTATCACGTGTAGTCTTTTGATTCCGGGGTTTATCAGGATTATTATCCTGTCTGGCAGGGTAGTTCTTACAGCGGTTACTTCCTCCAATTTATCCTGAATGTTTTTTATTGGTAAATTATTCCCTCCCCGCAAAAATCGCGTTTGCCAATCATGTAACTATATAAAACGTCACTGCTCCGATATTTTGATCCCAGTACCCGGACCAGGGCTGAGCCAGCCAAAAACAGGTGACTAATTATTGGAACAAACTTATCTGCAAGATAGATTTGAGAGGGGTTCAACAGATCCTATTATTGAAAAAAATGCAAGGAATCCGATCGACAACCAGGTTTATTCGTCCTGGTCCGGATGCCCGGGTTCATTGTTCTGCTCCCGGTAACTGACTTCGAGTACCCCATGCCGGAACGATACGGATACCGAGTCCTTCTCTGCTGGGGGAACATCGGCGGTCGTATGGTATTTCAGGTCTCCGTCCCCGGCCTTGATATGTACGGTCGAACCTGAAAACATCACCTTGACGTCCTCGGGTGAGACTCCCGGGAGTTCGGTCACCAGTATCACCTCATTTCCAACCCGCTGGACTTCTACTTCCGGTTCGATAGTATCATTCCGTGCTATTACCTGGTTTTGTGGCGATGCCGGGCATACAGGCATGTTGACATAAATCCGGAAGTTGAAAATGACGGGTGCTGGGTGATCGCTCATACCCGCCTGTTCAAGCATTTTACGTATTATCTCCCCGATGTTCCTGAAATTTTCATCTGGTGTGCCGGTCATAGTTTTTTCCTGTTTGTTATGCGGTCAGTTTCAGTTGTTCATCCAGCTGGACAGTGAGCCGTTTTATCTCGTTGAAGTCTTTTTTACTCCTGAAAGCTTCTTTCCGGAGGGTGTCCGTGCTGCTGTCTTTTACCTTCCGGAGTTCTGCCCTTTTCAGGGTCGCAAGGGCGTTTTCCAGGATTGCCCGTTGATCGTAGTTGTAGAGCATCTCCCATGCCTGCCTTTCGGCAATCTCGAGGGCGTCCTGGTCAAGGGACCCCTTGACCCTTTTGGCTGCCTCTTCAAAGTGCTTTCGCGTGATACGGATGTTCACCACGGCGTCCTGCCGTTCCTTCTCACTCGTATCTGCCATTACCGTGATAAAGTCACGCATTGCACCAAGTTTTGCCTGGCGGACCAGTGCCTCGATATCGGCACCTACATACCCGTCGGTCTCCCCGACAAGGTCGTCGATGCTGATGTCGGTTGCGAGCAGCGCGCCCGCGTCCCGCAGGTACACTTCGAAGATCTTCTTCCTGCCCTCTTCATCAGGTGGTGGCACATAGATATGCCGCTCCAGTCTTCCGGGCCGAAGGAGTGCCGGGTCGATCATGTCAGGCCGGTTGGTCGCTGCCACAACGGTGACGTTTTTAAGTTCTTCCAGGCCGTCGAGTTCTGTGAGTATCTGGGAGACCACGCTCTCGGTCACGTGGGATGATCCTGCATAGGACCCCCTTTTTGGAACGAGTGCGTCGACTTCATCGAAGAAGATAATCGAAGGGGACGCCTGCCTTGCCTTCCGGAATATTTCCCTGACACCTTTTTCAGACTCCCCTACCCATTTTGAGAGGAGTTCAGGTCCCTTCACAGAGATGAAATTGCATTCAGACTCATGAGATACCGCCTTTGCAAGCAGGGTCTTCCCCGTCCCCGGCGGGCCGAAGAGGAGGATCCCTTTCGGGGGCCTGGTCTTCAGCTGCTCGAATACGAACGGATACTTCAATGGCCATTCAACCGCTTCCTGGAGGTCTTTCTTTACATCGTCAAGGCCACCGACCTCGTCCCAGGTAACATCCGGGATTTCCACCAGCACCTCGCGCATCGCACTTGGCTCGACCTGCTTCCGTGCCTCGTCAAAGTCCGCACCGGTTACACGCAGGTCATCGAGTATCTCTGCCGGGATATCCTCGTCCGGCTTAATCATGGGGATGATCCGCCTGAGTGCCCTCATTGCAGCCTCCTTAACGAGGAGCGCGATATCTGCACCGACAAACCCATGGGTGGTATCAGCGTATGCCTGCAGGTTGACATCATCTGATAGGGGGACTCCCCTGCTGTGTACCTGGAAGATCTCAAACCGCCCTTTCTTGTCGGGAATACCGATCTCAATTTCACGGTCGAAACGGCCTCCCCTGCGGAGTGCCGGGTCGATGGAGTCAGGGAGGTTCGTTGCGGCAATGACAATAACCTGTCCGCGTCCTTTCAGGCCGTCCATCAGGGAAAGGAGCTGGGCAACGACGCGGCGTTCCACCTCTCCCTTGGTCTCTTCCCGCTTAGGGGCGATCGAATCGATCTCATCGATGAATATGATCGTGGGGGCGTTTTCCTGTGCTTCTTCAAATACTTCACGGAGTTTCCCCTCGCTTTCACCGTAATACTTGCTCATGATCTCCGGGCCGGAAAGAGTAATGAAATGGGCCTCTACTTCATTTGCTACTGCCTTTGCTATCAGTGTCTTTCCCGTACCTGGCGGCCCGTAGAGCAGCACTCCTTTTGGAGGCTCAATCCCGAGCCTTTCAAAGATCTCCGGGTGCCTGAGCGGTAATTCAATCATTTCGCGAACGAGCTGGAGCTCGCGCCCGAGACCGCCAATATCCTCGTAATGGACATCAGAGGTCTCCTGCTTACCTTGTTCAGGCTTGTAGGCTGTGTCTTTCAGCTCGATTTCCGTATCATCCGTGACAATCCCGATCCCTTTGGGGATGACTTTAGAGATAACAAACGTGATTGGGTTTCCAATGACATCCACCCGAACATTCTGCCCCTCCATCACCGATCTTCCGGAGAGGACACGGTGGAGGTACTGCTCCCCCCCGATAAGGCGGATAGGCTGGGTGGGTGCAATAATAATTTTCTTTGCGTACCCAAGCTCGATTTTCCTTATCTTTACCGTATCATCGACGCCAGCCCCGGCATTGCTCCTGACGGTCCCGTCAATGCGGATCACTTTGTTCCCGGTGTCCTGCTGGAAACCTGGCCAGACGATAGCAGTGGCCTTTTTCTTACCCTGAATTTCTATGACATCTCCGCTGACCAGCCCGAGTGCCCTCATTACATCGATGCTGACCCGGGCTATTCCGCGTCCGGCGTCGTCGCGGGCGGCTTCCCTTACTCCTACTTCTGCGTAATCTTTATTTGGCATCAGAACTAACTCCTGGTAAATGCTAACTAAAAGTAAGTCCCATTTTATTATAAATATAGTGGTAGTGACATGTGCTCCCGCCGGGCCTGAATGAGGCAGGATCACGAATTCTGGTGTATTTAAGTGTTTAATATCTGGAATAGGCGTATTCAGCGGCAGGTGATAATTTCCCGTTCTGTCACAATAATGTCCATAGCAACGTCGTTCGCATCGGCAGGGACCGACCTGATCTCCTGGCAGGAAAATGCAGCGCCAATCCGTTTTGCCTGTGGACAGGAAGAGAGGAACCGGTCATAATATCCCGCACCATACCCGAGACGGTGTCCGGACCGGTCAAAGGCAAGCATCGGGACAATAATTACTTCCAGTTCCTCACTCTTTACAGGGATTTCGTTTCCGATTGGTTCAGGGACTGAGAAGGTACTGACGACAAGGTTGCCAGGGTCTTCCAGGCGGGAAAGCCTGAGTGACCTCGTCTCCCTCTCGATGATCGGTACAACCACCCCGATGTCATGATCGATAAAATGCCTGATAAGCGGCATCGTATCTACCTCGGGTGATTTTGATACGTAGACCATAACAGACTGCTCCCCGTTAAGCTGACTGCGCAGGGAATCACAGATCGACCTGCTGAATGACCTGATTTCGTCAGGAGTCAGTCCAGACCGTACTATCCTGGCCCTGTCACGGAGTTCCTCCTTGCTTAATCTCTCTTCCAGTGACATACCTGTTATAAGAAATTGTCCGGGGGCTGCTTAAAGGATATCTTCATAACTGGTTAATGACTCAGCCGGTTGAAAAGGAGGGGACCACGCTTTTATCGGGTTATCCGGTATTTCAGATATCCCGATGCTCTGTCCGCCGATGGAGGAGTGACCAGTTACCCGGGAATAACTCCTCACCCTGGTATTTCCACAGCATTATATTCTATTCTTGCATCATCCCGGAAGGGCCGGATACATCAGTACTTGTCCAAAAGGCCCTCCACCGGTCCCTGTAATCGTGTTGATCCATGAATGAATTATCGTGAATTTCACCAGGGGAAACAGGATGGTTTTTAGCCTGAAAAACCGAGGAGATTAGTTGCATATGCGGACCCGCAGTTTAAAGGAAACGATTGCAGCAACCCCTTATATTTTTACTATCGGGGTGGCCGGTGACAGCGGTTCAGGTAAAACGACATTTACACAAGGAGTACGGAGCATCTTTGGCAGTGATCTCGTCTCTACGATAACACTCGATGACTACCACCGGTATGATCGGGAGCAGAGAAAGAACCTGGGAATTACAGCCCTTGACCCAGCTGCAAACCGTTTAGACCAGCTGGAAACAGACCTTAGTATTTTAAAACAGGGAATACCGGTAGAGAAACCGGCATACAACCATGACACAGGGAAATTTGACCCCCCGGTTACCTTCACCCCGAAAAAGATCCTCATACTGGAAGGCCTCCACACGTTTTTTACCCCCGTACTCCGCGACAATCTCGATTTTTTATTGTTCGTGGACCCGGTACCAGAGGTGAAGTATGACTGGAAGGTCAAACGGGACGTTGATAAACGCGGATATTCAGCAGCTGATGTGTACAGGCACATCGTGGAACGCAAACCTGATTATGAACGTCATATTGCCCCGCAGAAAGAATATGCAGATGCAGTAGTCAGTATCGATTATTCAGAATACGGCCGTAACCTTGGTGAGGAACGAAATGTCTACCGGCTGACGCTGTCCCAGAACCGGATGAAGCACAGTATCAAGGACATTGACCTTTCGCTTGACCTGTATTCCATCCTGTCATTATCTGAACGCAATTTTTCGCTTAAATTTGCGACAGCCTGCCAGTATGGGCAACGGATGGGAGAGCTGATTGTCGACGGGGAACTGAGCGCACATGTCGTAAAAAAACTTGAACGCAGCATTGAACACCAGACAAAAGTGCGCCCTATCTCCATGTTCAAGGACCGTGAATATATCACCGCGGTAGACCTGGTTCAGCTGATTATCAGCTGGCGGATTATCCATCGCCGTATATTCCTCGAGATCCGCAGGGAATGCCACCCCGATTCAGGGGTGCCGCATATTTACTGCATGATGGTGTCAGATTGAAAAGGGCATTAAAAAAACTCATAACCCGGAGCCGAGTATACCTACCATGGAATTGTTGGCATGACTCAGAGATTACTTTCTGAAGCGGAAGGGTATGTTCTGCTGGAAAACCACGGGATACCCGTTCCCCGGTTTTCTGTCGTTACATCCCGCCTGGATATTCCTGCAGCTGCAGAACGTACAGGTTTTCCTCTGGTAATGAAGGTCCTCTCCCCGCAGGTGGTCCATAAAAGCGAGGCAGGGGGGGTCATCACTGGTATAAGGTCGGTTTCAGAGGCTGAAACAGCCTATGACACCATCTCCCGCAATGTAACGGCATTCGATCCATCAGCGACCATTTCCGGCGTGATCATCGAGCAGCAAAAAGAAAAGGGGCTTGAAATACTTATTGGGGGCAGGATTGACCCGACATTTGGAAAGATAATCACGGTCGGTATGGGGGGAACACTTGTCGAGCTTATCAGGGATGTGTCCATCAGGGTCCTGCCAGTCAGTTCATCAGATATCAACGCGATGATACAGGAACTGCAGGCGTACCGCCTGATCAGGGGGTTCCGCAATGAGCCGTCCCGGGATGTCCCGGCCCTGGTTGGATTGATCGGGTCTGTTGCACGGTTGTTCCTGGACAGTCCGGAAATTCCGGAATTTGACCTGAACCCCGTCTTGTTATATGAAATAGGGGCATGTGTGGTAGATGCCCGGTTTTATGTCACTGACGAGGTGGCGAAATATGAAACTGAATTGGAACCGGCTATGCCCATAGAAATCCTTAATGTGGATTCAATTGCCGTTATTGGTGCCTCACCGGACCCTAACAAGGTCGGGTATTCAGTCCTCCGGAATCTCCTAGCATTTCCGGGGAATCTCTATCCGGTGAACCCGAAACACCAGAAAATCCTCGGAAGGGCTGTCTATCCTTCCCTTTCATCGATCCCGGGGCCCGTGAATATGGCTGTCGTGGTGGTACCTGCGCATGCGGTGCCCCCGGTTGTCGAAGAAGCCGGAAAACTGGGCATTTCCCTGGTCGTCATTATTTCATCCGGATTCCGGGAGACCGGGGATGCCGGGTTAGTCCTTGAAGACCAGGTAATGACAATTGCCCGGCATTATGGCATACGGGTCGTGGGCCCGAACTGTCTTGGTATCATGCTACCCCACCAGGGGATTAATACAACGTTTGACCCGATCTCTCCCAGGCCGGGAAACATTGCGTTTATTTCGCAGAGCGGGGCCATTATCTCCACCATCGTGGACTGGAGCCTGCCTGAAGAGATCGGTTTTTCTGCCGTGGTCAGTATCGGGAACCAGGCAGATCTCGGCTTTGAAGACTTCCTCCTGTACGCCGCGGATGATCCCAATACCCGTGCAATTATCCTGTACATTGAACAAATCAGAAACGGAAAGCGATTTATGAATATAGCAAGGGAGGTAACGCGGAAAAAGCCTGTTGTCGTTATCAAGTCCGGGTCGTCCCGTGTCGGGCAGATGGCCGCGGCGTCACACACCGGTTCGCTTTCAGGAAGTTTTGACGTTTACATGGCAGCATTCTGGCAGTCCGGGATTATTCCCGTACGGTCCATCCGGGAAGCATTCCAGACTGCAGAACTCCTTGCATCTGAAGGATACCCAAAAGGTACCCGTGCGATCGTCATCAGTAATGCCGGGGGCTTCGCGGTCATGTCATCTGATTATGCAGAACAGTTCGGCATTGAAATGGTGGAGTTCTCACCTGCCATACTGAAGGAACTTGATGCAGTCCTGCCGGAAAACTGGAACCGGCGTAACCCTGTTGATATGGTCGGGGATGCATCTGCTGACAGGTTTGCCCGGACATTCGACGTGATGATAAAAAATCAGGACGCCTGGGACATTGCATTTGTAGTGAATGTCCCCTCAGCAATTTCAGACCCGCTTCGTGTTGCAAATGAACTTGTCAGGTTTTCAAAAAGTACCCACAAGATGATTGTCGGGTGCATGATTGGCGGGGACTCGATGAAGACACCCCTCAGGGTCCTGAAGGATGCAGGGGTCCCCAATTTTCCTGACCTGGAAGATGCCTTTAAGGCAGTGGGAAATATATGCCGCCATGTCTGCTGGGAAGAATACCATGGGAAAAGGTGCAGGCCCTGAATATCGGAAATAATCACTCTGAATTAGAAAAAAATTAGAATTTAAAATTTTTATTCACGATCTTGATCGCACAGTAGTCCCCGCACATCGTGCAGGCTTCTGTGTCTGCGGGTGAGCGTTCATCCCGGATTGCCTTTGCCCGGGCAGGGTTCATCGCGATCTGGAACTGGCGGGTCCAGTCCAGGTCACGGCGTGCATGGCCCATTTCGAGGTCTGCACTACGGGTCTTTTTCAGCTTGATCATGTCCCCTACGTGTGCTGCTATCCGTGAACTCATGACCCCTTCGTAGACCTCTTCCACGGTTGGCAGTGCAAGGTGCTCTGCCGGGGTGACGTAGCAGATGAAATCAGCACCCAGGCTCGATGAGATTGCAGCACCAATGGCCGCTACACGGTCATCGTAGCCCGGGGCGATGTCGGTAACCAGGGGGCCGAGCATATAGAACGGCTTATTGTTCGTCACGCGCTTCATCAGTACGACGTTTGCTTCGATCTCATCAAGCGGGATATGCCCGGGGCCTTCAACTATCGTCTGGACACCTTCTGCATGAGCCTTGTCCGCAAGTTCTGCATTGATCAGGAGTTCCTGTACTGCAGCCCTGTCGGTCGCATCATGGACTGCACCTGCTCTCATGCCGTTCCCCATTGACAGGGTTACCTCATGCTCCTTCATGATTTCGAGGAGGTAATCAAACTCAGAATAAAGCGGGTTCTCTTTCTCGTTGTGGAGCATCCATGCTGTCATGAATGCACCGCCCCGCGAGACCAGTCCGCCGTGGCGCCCCTGGTTTTTCAGCCGTTTAATTGTCTCATAGTTGATCCCAGTATGGATTGCCATGAAATTTGTCCCGAGTTTCGCCTGTTCAGCAGTTATGCGGAAGAGGTCATCTTCCTTCATGTGGACAACTGCACCATCTTTCCTTGCTGCCTCGATAAACGCCTGGTAGAGTGGGACACTCCCAACTGAAAGCGAGGTGGCAGCGACAACGCTCTTCCTGATCGCCTGGAAATCTCCCCCCGTTGAAAGTTCCATCAGCGTATCAGCACCCGCCAGTTCGGCCTGCCTGGCCTTTGCTACTTCCATATCCATATCGACGATGTCAGAAGATGTCCCGATGGAGGCATTGACCTTGGTCCGGAGCCCTTCACCAATACCGCATACCTTGACCTTCCGGTACGGTGATACGGGAATTACAATGTGGCCCCCGGCGATCCCTCTCATCACAAATTCTTCGGTGATGCCTTCTGCCTTTGCAACAGCCCGCATCTCCTCGTTGACGATGCCAGCCCTGGCATCCCTGATCATACTCATACCTTTATAATTGTGGAATTGACGAGATAAAGGCTTGTTTTAAAAATTGCAGACTAAATCTTGCTTGTCTAATAATCAAGTAAAATTGTTTTACGTTTACGCAATTTTACTTTATGATTTTTACAGATCCCGTGAAAATAAGGCAACCTGCACGGCAATCCACCATGAAATAGTTGTATTTACAAAAAGGGGATAATTAATCTTCCTTTCCCCAGAAAAGGTCGGCTTCTTTTTCCATTTTATCAAGTCGTGTATAGTAGTCAGGGAACTCGTTCAGATGTGCCAGCGCGATTTTTCCGGTCATCAACGGGTCGTCACTGGTCACATTGGTAGATGGATCAACAAGGCCGTGCTCAAGTTCCACATCAAGGCCCATCCTGAACTGTTCAACATCAAACTCTGACCAGGTAATCCCAAGGGTTTTACCTATCCTTTTGGCATCATCGGTAGTGAAGTGTTTTTTCGTCATTTGCGCTTCCCTGTTTGTAATGGATGTTCGTCAAGGGCATAATTTTTTCCATGATGGCAAAATATTCCAGTCGGATTGTCTGATATGGTGAAGGAAACGTCCCGTGCCGCTTCACTACATTGAATACCACACTTCACCATACTACTGAGCAAAGATCGATTCAGGTCGCGAGATGGATGTCAACTTCGGTGGTTTTGTCCCTATCAGCACGGTAGACTGGAGAGGGAAAGCAGTATGCACGGTATTTTTGCGTGGGTGCCCGGTACGTTGCACGTACTGCCATAATGCCTCAATTCTGTCAGGGAAAGATTACCGGCCAGTGGAAGAGATCATCGGGATGATCAGGTCGTCCCGGCTCCTCATCAGCGGGGTTGTTTTTTCCGGCGGTGAACCGACCATGCAGGCAGATGCATTGATTGTACTTGCAGGATCCGTTAAAAAAATGGGCCTTCTTGTCGGGGTCCAGACAAATGGTGTGTACCCGGATGCCCTCGAAGCCCTGATCGGTAAAAACCTTGTAGACCGGATCGCACTCGATATCAAGGCACGGTGGCAGCGGTATGACAACCTGCTGAAAGTGCCCTGCGTCAGCAATGTACAACGGTCACTGGAAATCTGCAGGACTGCCCGGAAGAGTGGCAGACTCCCGGAGTTCGAAGTTGTCATCACCCTGTTCAGGGGATACGAGGACGAAGTCGCTTATATTTCCCGTGAATGCAGCGATGTTGACCTTGTAATCCAGCAGGGGGTACAGGGAGACATTCCCCCGTTATCCTGTAGTGAAATAAAAAAGATCGCCGACCAGCTCAACCGGACGGTCAGGATCAGGACCCGTGAGGGAGGTGAAATTTCGTATGAAGGTAGTAGGGATCGTTGGATTGCCAGCGAGCGGTAAGGGAGAATTCTCACGGATTGCGCTTTCGATGGGTATTCCCGTGATTGTAATGGGAGATATGATCCGGAAGGCAGTACTGGACGCAGGACTCCCGCTGACAGATAAGAACCTTGGCGAAACAGCCGGGAGAATCAGGGCTGAGAATGGCATGGATGCGATTGCTAGGCTCTGTGTCCCGGAGATCAGGAACCTGGATGCCCCACTGGTCATTGTCGATGGTATCAGGGGTGATTCAGAGGTCCAGGTATTCCGTGAGAGTTTCCCCGGTTTTGTCCTTGTCAGGATTGACTCACCATTCGTAACGCGCCTCAGCCGTATCGCAGGCCGCGGACGAACCGATGACAACCTTGACGAAGAAGCATTGAAAGCCAGGGACGAGCGTGAAAAGGCATGGGGGCTCTCAAAAGCCCTGGAGGGAGCGGATTACCGCATCGATAATGACGGCAGCCTGGAGTCCTTCATACGGCACGTTATGGCACTCCTCGAAAAAGTAAAGGGGTCATCATGAGCATCACCCCCTATTTTTCCTCGTCTGCCAAGGTCTGGGACTCATTTGAATGGGTATACGGGATCCCGGACGCAGGGTATAGCGGCTGGGAGGTCGTTGCAGATGGCCGGTACCGCCTCGATAACCCGGACAACAGGAAGGAGATACGTGAAGCGATTGCAAGTACCGGCCTTGGTATCACGGTCCATGCACCCTACGGGGACCTGAACCTTGCTACCCTGAACCACCCGATCTGGGAGGAATCCATCAGGCAGGTCTGTGTATGCGTGACGAACGCAGCTGAATTCACGGACCGGGTGACCATTCACCCCGGTTACCTCTCCCCGGTTGGGAAACTCCTCCCCGAGAAGGCCTGGCGGCTCCAGAAAGAGGCCCTTGTCCGGATCGGGAAGGTTGCATCCGATTGCGGTGTAATTGCATGTCTTGAAAATATGATAGGGATCCGGGAGTTTCTCTGCCAGAGGCCCGAGGAGATCCTTGGCATGACGGAAGGCATCGAAGGGATCGGGATCACCATTGATTTCGGGCACGCAAATACTGTTGGCAGGGTAAAGGAATTTTTGCCCCTTATACGGCATGCAAAACACATCCATATCCATGACAACCAGGGGGTATCGGATGAGCACATCGCACTCGGGACGGGGACCATCCCCTGGGATATCGTCGGCCCTGCCGTCCGGAAAGATTATTCGGGGGTAGCCGTGGTAGAAGGTAAGTCGCTTGAAGAAGGGAAAAAGAGCCTTTTGGTGTATAGGAAGTGGTTCTTATAGCCGGAGAGACCCTGCAGGTCTATTTCCTTGGTACGGCAGGTGCCCTTCCTACCCCGCAGAGGAACCCCCCCTGTTTCATGATCCGCAGGGGGTCTGATACGATCCTGTTTGACTGCGGGGAAGGTGCCCAGCAGCAGATGATGAGAGCGAGGACCGGGTTTACGGTTGACGCCATTTTCATCACCCACTGGCATGCAGACCATTTTCTTGGTGTCATCGGCCTTGTACAGACATTATC
>JALOPT010000048.1 GCA_025453715.1 Methanoregulaceae archaeon
TGACTACTGTCTGATTGCGGAGGACGAGCGGGAAATTGAGGCTCAGGAAAGCGCTCCTCCGGAACAGGAAATAGGTCTTTTTCCAACCTGGCGGACAAAACAAATTTTTTATGCCTTCAATATAGGCATGATTGAACACCCTGGGTGATCTCTTACCCGTTACAGGATATTTGGATACCTTTTTTACACCTAATCCCCTATAGTATTGAGCGGGCCGAGGTAGTCTAGTCCGGAAAGGCGGTGGCCTTGAAAGCCACTGGTGCCTGGCACCTCAAGAGTTCAAATCTCTTCCTCGGCGCTTATTTTAGAATTTACGCTGGATTAATAATGCTGCCTTTTTACAGGTTTTTGATGGTGCCTGAAAGAACTAAAAAAAATGTTGAATCAGTCTGAAATGGCATTATCGGTATATCCCTGTTTCAAAATACCTTTTATTGGTATAACTTTCAGAAAATGGATAATCATATTCAAAAACTAAAAATCTGCAATATTGCTCCTTTAAAGTTACTCCCCTGCTCTTCTGCGAGAGTCTGCGTGCATAATTGTCCCTGCATCAGTATGTACCAACTCCCATTATTGATGGAATGCGGGAAAATGAAAAATCCGGTGTTACCTTCGTGCAACAGGGACAAGACATCTTATACCGTGCATTGGTATTACTTCCCGTATCTGTACAATCGTTTTAATGTTGTCTGACCCGTAGATAGTTAACACTGGTTGTTTGTTATCTCCGGTTTTGTGTAATACATAGGAATAGGTCGATGCTGCATTTACTCCCCCGATACAGAGCATTAGTACCAGGAACACGATTGCGAAAAGAAAAGGTCTCATCACACTCATCCATTGGTTTTGGTGTTACTTAAATATGGAGTGATGTAATGGAGCATACCATTCCTCCCGGGTTGATATGAGAGAGCGATCATGCCCATGGAACGATCCTTTGGGCCCTGGATAGCAGACGGGTTTTGAAAGGGATTCCGGAAGATCTATCTATGCCGCTCCAGGGATGATGTTAAATTCTGCTTTCGTATAATGCAGATCATGTTCAGGGCGAAGAATGTGTTGTTGTCTGATGGGTCCGTCTTTATATGACTTGAGGGTGTGGTATTTTAATCCTCGAAAGAGGTTAAAACTTCATTCCCCCGCTGTATAAGTCAGGATCCTGATGGGGTTTCTATTATGGGCTGTTCAGTAACAGCTTCCCATTTTCCATGATCCGTTTGTCGAAGGACAATACTCATGTAATATGGTGGATATCGTACGATACCTTCAACCCGTGAAGGATCCTCGATAACAATATCCCCGTTATCCCGTCGATGGGCAATTGTAAAGGCGGAGTGGTACCTTACCCTCCTGACTTCCGGGATGTCTGAAATCCGGCCAATATCTTCCTCTGTAACCCCCTGCAGTGCAGGCCATGTCCGGTTCCCCGTGTCAAGCCCGGTGAGAAGGTCTACAAATTTCAATGCCCAGCAATTGTTTTCTTTTTCAATTACCAGCCACTTTAGTGGGTTAATTGTCGGGTAGGTAGTTCCTTTAATTTTTACTGTGGTCGCTATCCGGATAATAACACAGATGGCAAGATAGGCAAGGAAAAGGGATCCGTATAATTTCAAATATGAAACCGGTATCAGACCCGCAATATAAAGAATAATAAATCCCAGGCTGATGAAAATCATGATCGGGCTTGGTCCTGCGAAGATTCCGGGAGTGTACCTGGTTTCTTTCCAAGGCCAGAATAAGGGTATACCGGGACTGGCAAGAAAATCAAGACCCACATGAGTCATTGTTCCTGCAATAACTGCGATGAGTGCCAAAAGAGTAAAGGTGACCGGGAATGTGATATGGGAAAAATACTCTGTTGTCCGGATGAGAAAATACAGAATTGCATAGGTGATTATTGCGATACCTGCCGCCCCGGTTAAACTATGTGCCGCCCCCCCGTGAATGAACATGTACCAATGAGGGCGTTTCGAGGAGAACAGGTAAAGCAGGATATCCAGATCAAGTATAACTGCCCCGAGAATTCCAAATGGGATTAATACTGTTACCCCTAGTATGTCGAGCAGGCTTGCAACCAGCAATGCATGGGTAATACTGTCCACGAACGATAGGTTATACCCCGGTATATTAATCATAGTCTGGTCAATCCAGCTTTCGCTCATTGGGAACAATGAAAAACGTTACATCCGCAAAAGCAGGTATCTGAACTATAATCGGTACTCAGCGGGAGCTGAATGCCCCGGGCAGGACTTCTCTCAAGCTATTACGACATACGAACGAATATTTAATGCAGACCCTATGCCGTTTGGTAATTGTAACTGGCAATTTCAGCTCAATAAATATAGTATACGATCCCAATTTTTTTATTTCGCAATGCAGATATTATACATATAAACGGAGTCCTATCGTGTGTATTGCAATTCCCGCTGAAGTAATTGAAATTAAGGAAGGAAACATCGGTGTCGTTGATTATGGTGACCTGAAACAGGAGATACGACTTGACCTTGTGGATGTCGGGGTAGGGGAGTTTGTGCTGGTCCACGTCGGCTTCGCAATACAAAAAATGTCAAGGGAAGAAGGACTCGAGACCCGTAACCTGTTCCGCGAAGTATACTCAGCAATGGAACAAAACCCCCCGGTAACCCTTTAATTTTGGGATTTTTCCTTTTAATTTATTTTTAACCCGGTTAATTTTCATTCCCAGTGTCTTGATTTTTTCTGGATATACAGTTCCGTTTTGCCGGTTCAGTATATTCAGTATATCCGTTTTCAGTCTAATACAGCTTTGAATATCCACTGGGATTACAAAAAGCGCATAATATTTAACTTAAAAAAAGAATGGAAGTCTACAGGTGATTATTACGAAATTATGTAATCTGTTAATTATTACCCTTATTTTCGGTATGTTTGCAATTGGTTTTTCATCTGCTGAAGATATGCCAGTCGGAAATGTCGGTGGCGGAAAGGGGTATTATGATATCTCGTCAACACCGGAAGGCGGTACGGTTTTCTTTGATGGGAAACACAAGGGGGTTACTCCTGTAACTGTTGAGGTAAGCAGCTCCGGGACACCCGGTCATACTATCAGCATTTCGAAAGCAGGGTACCAGACCTGGATCGGGAATTATCCTGGTAATCCTTCAGATGGAGAGACGATCCCTATCAATGCTGACCTTTTGTTTATTCCGGTTACTGAGCCAACCCCCCTTCCACCTACCACGATTATCGGTGGCGGAAAGGGGTATTATGATATCTCGTCAACACCGGAAGGTGGTACGGTTATCTTTGATGGGATATACAAGGGGGTTACCCCCGTAACTGTTGAGGTAAGCAGCTCCGGGACACCCGGTCATACTATCAGCATTTCAAAAGAAGGTTACCAGACCTGGATCAGGAATGAACAGGGCAACCCGTTCGAGGGAGAAACTGTTCATGTCGATGCCGAACTCGTATTTATCCCGATAACTCTTCCAACTACGCCAATCGGTGGTGAAAAGGGTTATTACTACGTTACGTCAAGCCCCGGCGGTGCAGCTGTCACCCTTGACGGGACGAACCAGGGATCAACCCCTGTGACATTAGAGGTTAGTTCCACCGGGACACCCGGTCATACCATTGTAGTTTCGATGCCCGGCTACCAGTCGTGGAGCCATTATTACCCGGGTAACCCGCCCGCGGGTTCAACTGTTAATGTCAATGCTGTCTTATCCCCCATGTACCAGAACGGCAATATCCAGGTGATGTCTTCGCCATCAGGTGCATATGCAGTCCTTGATAACGGTCAGAACTCGCTTATCACACCTGGTACCTTCTCATCCGTTACTGTCGGCTGGCACAATGTGAGGGTGACAAAATCCGGTTACTATGCCTATGCTACAGATATACAGGTCAATGCGGGAGGGACAACTTCTGTGTCAGCAAACCTTGTTCCCGTCTCGCAACAGGGTAGTATATCGGTCAGCTCAATCCCCAGTGGGGCAGGTCTTTACGTAGACACCATTTACCAGGGAGAAACAAACAAGATAGTTGGTAATCTTGCAACAGGTACCCATACCGTGATGCTCAGAAAAGCAGGGTACCAGACCTGGTCGACACAATATACCGTTTATTCCGGCCAGACTACCTATGTAAACGCCCAGCTTACCCCTGTCTCAAACCCGACGACCGGCGATCTCGAAGTAATATCATCCCCTTCGGGTGCAGCGGTATATGTTGATACGGACTACCAGGGATCCACGTCCCCGGGAAGTCCCCTGGACGTTGTCGGGCTCTCTCAAGGAACTCACACTGTTGTGTTAAAAAAGTCCGGGTACCAGGACTTTACAACCACTACGAATATACGGCCAGGACAAACGTCACAGGTATCGGTAACGCTTGTCCCCTCCGGGCAACCCCCCTCAACAGCCAGTGTCCAGATTTCATCCGACCCAAGCGGGGCAGATGTACTCATCAATAATGGCTATGTGGGTATTACGCCTTTAACCCAGAATGTTCAGGCCGGGTCTTCTACAATCAAAATCACGCTGACGGGTTATAACCCATATGAGAGTACAATGCAAATCAGCGCCGGCCAGGCACTCCAGATAAATGCCGCCCTCTCACCTGCCACAACCCCCACAACGAAAGCGCCGACAAGTCCTCTCGGTGTCATGCTGGCATTGGCAATTGCCGGTATAATTGCTACCCTTTGTCTCCAACGGAACAGGGAATAGGAAATTTTACAAAACACTATTTTTAATAAGTTATTGAAACACTATTGAAATTCTATTATAGATTCCGTAATAGGCTGTTCAAATCATCCGGGGATAGGAACCCGCTGATTATCCTGTCACCTTCAAAGATAGATCCGACCGGTTTGGAGGTATCGGGAATACTACGGAAATGAAAAGGGGACCATCAGGTTAAAAAAAGGGGCATACCTGGCCTCTGTTCTCACGTGACTCTTGAGAGGGTACCGGTGGCGAGGTCGTAATAGAGGCCCTGGATGTGAACCCTGCCCTCATTTACTGCTGTTTTAATGGATGGATAAGTCATGAGGTGCTCAACCTGGAGCCTGACATTTTCAAGTTCAACCTGGCGATTTCGCTCCTTGATTTCTTCCAGCGTTTTAGGGCGCGGGTAACGGCTGTCTACCCGGGTTTTAGCCTCGCGGGCGTCATTAAGCCAGAGTGGGATATAGGGGTCATGAAGATCCTTATCAAGGGCTTTCATCGCACCACAGTCAGAATGCCCGCAGATTATGATCTCCCGTACATTCAGGTAGTTGATTGAGTATTCCAGCACGGTTGCAAGAGACCAGTCATGGTTCGGGACGATATTTCCTACATTCCGTGTAACAAAAAGTTCGCCCGGTCCGGCGCTGGTAATCCTTTCCGGGTCAGATCGCGAATCCGAACACCCGATCCAGAGCACTCCCGGGTCCTGGCCTGCTGACAGCTCCAGGTTGCGCTCGATACTTGAATTATATACGCCGTCCCTGAATTTCTGGTTGCCCTGGAGGAGTTCTTCAACAAGAGTGCTATTCTGTGCAGGCTCTTCGCGTTGATCTCCACCATTGTCCGGAAGGGCACTCTGGACTTGGCTGAATGGAATAACAAGACCTTGTCCGTACATAGATGTAGGAACTACTATGGCTCCCATTGCTGGAAGAGTGTTTGTGGCCTTCATTCCAAGGAGATCAACCGCACCGTCCCATGAAAATACCGGGACTGCCTGGGCTGTTGAGATGACCCCTATCAGGAGGACCAGGGTAGGCCAGATAATCTTTTTTAAATGCATACAAAAATCTAGATAATCTGCCTACCTGATTAAGGTAATCCGTTTCATGAGCGCATTCAGGTATCATATCGAAATTAATTCTCCGGCAATAAGTGCCCTGGAAGAGGCCCCTCCTAATCGAGACAACAACAATCTAAAAAAGGATACTGTTATAATATACTGCAAAAACTGGAATTGGCCCACGATTTAAAAGTGCTGCTATGGGGATTCGAACCCCAGTCGCGAGCGTGAGAGGCTCGCATGATTGGCCGGACTACACTATAGCAGCAATGATTGAATAACTGCCCAGATACATGGGTAGTGTTGTTACTTAAATATGTCTGTTAATCGACGTTTCCCGCAGCCGTATCCGTATTTCTCCTTTAAATTCAATTAAATCCGGAATTTGGCCCGGCAATATCTATACCCACAACTATATGTGAATGATCCGGCCAATAATAGAAAGAATGAGTGGTCTCGAGGATCAGATCAAGGAGCTGGAGGATGAGCTCCAGAAGACACCTTATAATAAGGCCACTTCTAAGCATATCGGCCGGGTCAAGGCCAAGATAGCAAGACTCAGGGACGATGCCGTCAACCGTGCTATGAAGTCAGGGGGTGGTGGTGAAGGTTACTCTGTTAAAAAATCCGGTGATGCAACGGTTGTTCTTGTCGGGTTCCCTTCTACCGGTAAGAGTACGCTCCTTAACAAACTTACCGGTGCGGAGAGCGCAGTTGGTGCCTATGAATTTACCACGCTTACCGTTGTCCCCGGGGCGATGGAATACAAAGGGGCAAAAATCCAGATCCTTGATATACCTGGTCTTATTGCGGGTGCTGCGATGGGAAAAGGCCGTGGCAAGGAAGTGATCGGTGTCGTACGGAGCGCAGACATGATCGTGGTGCTTGTTGATGTTTTTAACCAGGGCCATGTTGACGTGCTGATGAAAGAGCTGTATGATGCAGGGATTAGGATTAACAAACCGAAACCTGATATCACAATTAAAAAGACTTCCCACGGTGGAGTCCGGGTCCACAAGGTCGGCACGCTTGAACTCAATATCGAGGAAATCCGGGCTATCCTTAGTGAAAGTAAAATAATGAATGCGGATATTCTCATCAGGGGCGGGGCCACGCAGGAAGACCTGATTGATGAAGTAATGGGGAGCCGCGTATACGTTCCCGCATTTATTGCTGTTAATAAAGTAGACCTGATAGACAAGGAACAGGTAGATAAGATAGAGAGCACTCTTATTGATCGTTTTTCGATGCCACCGGTCATGATTTCTGCTCATACCGGTTATCACATCGAAGAGTTGAAAGAAGAGATCTACCAGAAATTAGGATTTATGAGACTTTTCCTTCGTCCACAGGGTGAAGTGGCAGACCTCGAAGAACCCCTGATTATCCGGTCAGGCAGTACCGTTGAAGACGTATGCAGGAAACTTCACCGGGACTTTGTTGATCGTTTCAGGTATGCCCGTGTCTGGGGAGACTATGTAAAACACCCGGGGCAGAGAATCGGTCTTCCTTATAAACTCCATGACGGAGATATCCTCTCGATAATTATCGAGCATTAACTCTTATTATCATAACCGATCGAATAAGCCGGTTCAGGAATTGGGTTCCTCTACTATACATTGCTGAGTTACAGCAAGCCAGGATACTATTCAGCCCTCTCCTTTAACTGCCTGAAGCAGAAGGGGGAGGGGAGCAGTTGTTTTTATACCGGTGCCAAGATAGTGACAACGGGTTGCTTGAAATCCAAGAGCCTTAATCCTTTCGAGCAGTTGATCCATCGGTGGTGGTGAGCGTCGCTCCCGTTTTGCCAGCTGGTGGTAGTCATAAAAACCTGCTGTTGGCAGTTCATTGCGACAGAGCGATAACAGGACTGCCAGTTCCCGGGAAGTCCCGAGCGGGAGGGCCGGGGCCTTTTCTGCCATTTCATCGAGAAGCGTTTCTGACTGGATCCCGCCAAGCCAGAGTGGGCCAACCGGGGTTAGTGGTATCCCACAATATTCGCACACTTCAGTATGAGGCAGCATCCCCTGTTGTTCTGTGCGGGACGGGCATTTGGGGCACTGCATGATGTACCCGATAGATGAACGTGTACGTTCAGCTGCAGCGACACCTCTCCTGATTTGCAGGTGGAGGCGGACAAAGTGTTCGTGGGCAAAACAGAATTGCGGGATAAGACCGATATCATATTTCAATGCCTCACGCACGACGAACCCAAGGAGTGTCCGGAGGCCGGTCTCGCTATGGTACTCATTATTCAACGGCTGAGAAAAATATCGTCGCATACCTGCCTTTTTATGAGCACCGCAGAGCGGTGCGGTATCTGTCGCTGTGACCATGAGAAAACGGCGTGCGCTCCGGATCGCGGAATCAATAAACGGCGCCGGTGTTCCAAAGGGGTCAAGGTCGACAGCATCGAACCGGTGTCCTGACAGGAGGACATTTACATCGCTTTTTGTCACGGTAATATCATCGATACCGGAATGGGCCACATTTTTCGAAATTAAATCCACCGCCCTGGAATCCCGGTCATTGATTGTTACTTTTACTCCACATTCCTGCGCAATGCGGAGCCCCCTGACCCCGGTAGCGCCCATGGTATCGATATAGTCCTCGGGATGAATTACCTGGAGCAGGAGGACTGTTGCATCGCGGTTTAGCTCCATACGCCGGTTATAAAAAACCGGCGCAGTGCCGGGAGGGAAGGCCGAATCTTTGTCCTGACCGGGGATAAAAAAGCGTGTCCTCCCCTCTACGGCCTCTATTAATTCCATAATCCCTAATATCATGAGTTTCGTTAACCTTATACCTATCCCTTGTCAATTCATATAGGCGAGGGCGTGTGGCTTAGCCCGGACATAGCGTCAGCCTCCTAAGCTGAATGCCGGGGGTTCAAATCCCCCCACGCCCGTTTTTCCTTCGAAATTACTTCACCAGCTTAATACGGAAGACCGGAGAATATCCATACCATGACGATCAAGGGTTACTGGCGGATTATCAGACCGGTTAATTCTGTTGTTGCAGGTCTTGCCGCGGCCCTTGGCTATCTGGTTGCAACCGGTATAATCATTCCGTCAGTAATTCTTCTGGTTGTTATTGTAATACTGATTACCGGGGCCGGAAATACTATTAACGATTATTTTGACCTTCCCATAGATCGCATCAACCGGCCTGAAAGGCCCCTTCCTTCAGGAGCTGTAACTGTTACCGGAACCCTGTTATTTGCGGGTATCCTGTTCACTGCCGGTATTCTGCTCAGTCTTTTTACTAATATCTACTGTGCCTTTTTTGCAGTCTTCAATTCATTGTTATTAATCGCATATGCAAAAACCTTAAAAACCACCCCTTTTCTTGGCAATCTTTCTGTAGCGTTTCTTGCGGGGAGTATCTTTCTCTTTGGCGGAGCTCTGGCTGGTATTCAGGGTATTATCAATAATTCAGTAATCGCACTAATCACGATCTTTGCGATGCTTGCAAGAGAGCTTCTTAAAGATGCGGAAGATGTGCCAGGGGATATCGCCGCGGGAGCAAAAACTATTCCTGTCTTGTACGGCGTGCGTTTTACTGTGACTATGTTCATTATTTTTACCGCTTTTGCAGTAATTGTAAGTTTTTACCCTTATTACCGGTGGGGTGCCTGGTACCTTGCAGGGATCATTCCCGTGGATTTCATTATTCTTTACAGCGCATGGCTGGCATCAGGTTGCCGGAGTCCGGAATGCATTAAAAAAAGCCGTGCAACAAGTTACCTGAAATATGGAATGTTTGCCTCCCTGATCGTATTTACGCTGGCAGCAATTTTTCTTGTCTGATTTTTTAAAAACCGGGAAAATTTCAATCGAATAAAAAAATAATATCTGCATTCCGTCACGGGAAAAACGGGTAACAAAACCAGCATCAGAAATTTTCGCGTGTATGGAACCAGGGTGAAGCCCTCACCTCTTCAGGGACTGATGCAGGGTCGATACCAATCAGTGCCACCCCAAAGACATCTTCCCAGTTTACTGAAGTTTCAACACACCCTTCCCGCTCAGTCACCACTCCGAGAGAAACGAGGCCGAGCTTGTCGGACATATCCAGGCCTTCCTTTACTTCAGAGAGACATCCAACACCGATAATCGCCCTTGGATGATACTTCTTCACCATTCGCTTGATAAAAGAGGATCCCGGGACAATAAAGAGCCGGTAACCGAGTAGTTCAAGCATCCGTATAGCATCAGTAAAGGAACATTGTCCGCAGCTGATACATTTCAGTCCTTCAGGTGTGAGATTTGCAGGACATTTTGCAGACCTTAGGCATTGAGGAAAAAATATTGCCCGTTCCCTGACCGGGATTGCCCCAAAAGCCTTGTTACTCATTGTGTTATGGACCCTGATAAAAAATGTCATCATTTCCTTGTCTTCAAGACCAAAAAGGCTGAATAAGGCCTTGGAGAGTCCC
>JALOPT010000205.1 GCA_025453715.1 Methanoregulaceae archaeon
TATATGTTCCTGTGCCCCTCTCGCTCGTTGCATCCCCAAAGGGGGCAAGGGGGTGCTTATATACAGATATTACAAAGTCGAGAGTGCACGCGGAGTGTATTTTGTCTTACCACAATACCCATTCAGCTTGATTCCAGACAAATACGATCATTGGCTCGTACCCTCGTACACTAAACCCAATCAGGTGTTTGCCAATTAACGGATCTACTCTGAAAACAACACACTGACGATCTTATGCCCGGTGGCGGAAATGGTAACGCTCCCGTCATTCGCAACAGGGAGAAGTGATAATTCTTCCTCTGCCAGATCGACCAGCGCAGCATGCGTAAACCGGCGCAGTGGTTTTAAACCAAAATGGATCGTATCAGATGAGATGTTATAGATCCAGAAATTGTTGGTATTGCTGCCCCTGACCCCCGAAATATTGCCCAGCCCGATATGCCGTACTCCTCCTCCTAACCCAACCGATGCAGGTGTATTCGCCCGGGCTACCCAGGTATCATTGGATAGGTAATATTGTAAAAAATTCGTTGAACTACCCCTCGTCGCAAAAATCGATGCGCCGACCGTTCGGTTATTCAGTATGACACTGCCCGGACTGGCACGAATATTAACATTATCAGGAACACCTGTGGAAAAGTCCGCCTCCGTGGTCTGGGTCCAGAGATATGACTCCCATGTGGAAATGAGGTGTGGACCGGTAATTTGCTGAGAATTGAAATACGCGTGAGTTGTTCCAAAAAAACTCAGAGAAATTACCATGACTGTAAGGAGGATAATTCCTGTGAGTGTGAATTTCATCGGTTATAGCCTGCCCTTCTTTATTCCATCGCTCTCCAGATATCAAGCATCTCGCGACCAAGGAGAACCACTGCCGGTATCAGGAAAAACAGGATAAATCCGAGGGGGGTTTTGATAAAACCGGCGAGGAAACCAAGATACGGGATAGTAAATGCAACAATACCTACGACCTGGTCAGGGGAGACCGCGGTAATGTCCGGATTATTATTCGCATCGCCTTTTGTGATAAACGCAAGGCCGGTCTCCTGTTCGATTTTCACAACCCGGTGGGTAGTGAGACTCTTCTTATCAAGCGAAGAAAACATGACAATATCTCCTTGCTGGATAGTTAAAAGATCAACAGGTCGTACGATGACGACACTGCCTGTCTTGAGTGCAGGTTCCATACTTCCTGAAATAACAACCTCCGTTCTCCAGCCGAAAAAAGGAGAAAGTATCGTGAATAGTGAGACGGAAATTATTAAAATAAGGAAAAGAATCGCCAGGATTCTTCCCAATTTTTTTAATCGGGGTTCCCATGCATTCGGGAATTGGTTTTCCATCTCCTTCAACGATGTCACCTTACATTTTTATGTGGAGGAAAATAACCTGCACGTGTGCGGGTTATCTTCCGTGTCCCGGGAGTTCCGGGGTGGGGGACGCTGGCTGGGGGTCACCCTGGCTCTGCTGGGCGTAAAATACCACATTGAATGTCATGTTATCTGACTGTGCCCAGTTCGTGACATTCTGGTCCATCAGGTAACTCTGATTTATCTGCCATGTTGCGCCTGCAGGGATATTACCAAGGTAAATCCACTGATCTTTTATTGCAGTGGTTTGCAGCGTTCCGGTTAAATTGTGGGTTCCGGTACTGATTGTGTAGCCATCGGTATCCCTGATTATTGGCTGAAGGCCTGATCCGGTGTTATTATACAGATCATAGCGGATCACCCCGTCGATATCGAAGCTGTACGGTTCCAGAATTTCGGCAGAGGTGTTTGACCCATTGCTCGTAACAACATTGATAGTATTCAGCCAGAGATCTGCCTGGTTCTGTCCGGTATTCTGTATCGTAGCGTTTCCCCAGCGCTTTAATCCTGGTTTTACATCAGCAAGTGTCGCGTTGAAGGTGCCGGACCAGGGGTCCTGACCATTTACGTTAATAGAAATCGTTCCCGTGCTGAGCAGATTTGGCCCGCTCGTTTGTATTGAACTGAAATATGCCATTGTCCCGACACCCGTCAGGAGGGCAGTCAGAGCAATCAGCAGGATGCTGATTAAGAGAACCTTCTTAGTACTCATTTCTTTTTTACTCATTTTAATCACCGTTTTTGGCAAGCTGTATGAAATCGAATGGTAATGTTTCTCCTGTAAAAAGGATAATTACCACTTTGTGGTCACGTTATATAAATATTTGGGCTTTTATTGAGGTTAAATTTCAGAAACCACGGATAGATATTGACAAAAAGATAGGATCGCAAAAGAATCGTGTGATTTTATATCGGTTTTTTAAAATATCCAAAAAAGGGTCAATGGTATTTGCCATTTGAATTGTTTTTACCTGGGGTATTTATCCAACTTGCCGATTCTTCGATCCCCCCTCATAACAATCCCCTTTCCCGAAGGCTGATATGGCCATTTTTCGAAATGATAATGTGGTCAATCAACTGGATGCCGATAAGAACCCCGGCATCCCGCAGCTGGTTGGTTATTGCAATGTCCTGGCTGCTCGGTTCAAGAGATCCGGATGGATGATTATGGACACAGATAATCGAGGCAGCCCGGTCCGTTATCGCATCGGCAAACACCTCGCGGGGATGGACAAGACTATGATTGAGAAGTCCGAGCGTGATAGTCCTGATACCAAGGATCTCTCCAGCACCATTCAGGGTAATGCAGATGAAATGCTCCTGCGTTTTATCCTTTAAATATGTAATATGCGGGAGGATATCTTCAGGTCTTGTTACATGACTATCCAGGCCCGCTGCAGGGAAATACCTCCGTGAGAGTTCGAAACATGCAGTGATCTGGGATGCTTTTGTCGGGCCGATCCCGTCAATTTCCTGCAAATCCTCGTAGCGGATTTTTTGGCGGTGCTTCTGGATGAGACTGCAAATTTCTTTTGCAAGTGTTCTGACATCTTTGTTTTTTGTGCCCCTCCCGATGATCGCTTCAATAAGCTCGGTGTCTGACAGTGCAGCAGC
>JALOPT010000206.1 GCA_025453715.1 Methanoregulaceae archaeon
GGAGCGGAGTATTGTGCTGCGTGAACGAATTTTACGCAACAATCTCGAGGAGATCTCCCGGCGGATGGCGGAAAAATTCGATATGTCAATGACCCACCTGGATGAACTGGTCGGGGAATATTCAAAGCGTACCTACCGTTAAATTTTTTATACGTTCGTGAGTCGTTATGGGCGTCGCAATACGGGACATCGTAGCTGATTACAAGACACCGGTGACCTGGGATTCACTGCCAGGAGTTGCGGCAATTGACGCAAACAATGCACTCTACCAGTTCCTGACCATCATCCGGCAGCCTGACGGGACACCCCTCATGGACCGGCAGGGGCGTGTTACCTCACACCTCTCCGGCATCCTCTTCCGGGTCTCGAATTTTTTGGAGAAAGGGATAAAGCCGGTCTTTGTCTTTGACGGAAAGCCCACCGCTCTCAAGCAGACGACGATTGACGGGCGCCGAAAGATCCGGGACGAAGCTGGCGAGAAATGGAAAGAGGCGATTGAAAGGGGCGATGAGGCTGAAGCCTACAAACAGGCGCGTTCCTCCTCCCGGGTCGATACGACTATCATCGAAACATCAAAAGAACTCCTCCGGCTCATGGGTCTCCCGACCATCCAGGCGCCAGGCGAAGGTGAAGCACAGGCCGCCTATATGGTAACAAAGGGGGAGGCACGGTACGTAGTGTCGCAGGACTACGACACGCTCCTCTTCGGGGCTCCCCATCTTGTAAGGAACTTAACGGTCAGTGGCAAGCGGAAGATCCGGGGACGGCAGATCACGGTAAACCCTGAACGACTCATTCTTACCGATGTGCTCGACGGGCTGAAACTGACCCGCGAACAGCTGATCGAGATTGGCATCCTTATCGGTACGGATTTCAACCCGGGTATCGAGGGAATCGGTGCAAAGACCGGGCTTAAGATTGTGCAACGCGGGGAGTTTATGGCAAAAGTCCATGAGAAACTGCCGGATTTTGATCCAGCACCTGTTATGGATCTTTTCCTGCACCCGGATATAACGGACGATTACACGCTTGCATGGGGACATCCTGACATCACCGGCATCAGGAAAATGCTCTGCGGGGAGTACGATTTTTCAGAAGAACGGGTGGAGAAAGCCATGGAGAATTTCTGCGCAAAGGCCGGGCAGAAGACCCTCGAAAGCTGGTTTTAGAAATTTTCTCTGGATTTACCTGAAGAAATGGGTGGTTGCCCCCCACAATACTCCATGTGCTGAGACCGAGTAAAATAAGTCCTGTACGGGCTCAGATTTTCTCCTGGATTCTTACCTGCCCCAGGGAAAAACCCGGAAAACCCCCTGTTTCGGTTCGTGTCGAGAATACGTCCAATCGCCCTGTTAGCCTAAATACGGCGGGTTTGCACCTCATCTGTCAGCCGGTAAAGCCCCTTGCATCCAGCTTTTTTGTGCCTCGTATTTTATCCCATCTGGTCCTGCAAACCCTGCCAGAACACCACTATGAGGCTGTTTTTTTCCGACAAAGATCCAATTCCTGAAATCAGAACAATTGCTCTAAGGGGTGAACATAAAAGCGGGATTTATGTCTGTTTTTTAACGGCCAGTCTCCGGTTCAGTTTCACCTCGGCGTAATCCGGGTTAATGGCAATCGCCTTGTCATACGAGCCTACCGCTTCTGCATACCTTCCGAGTTCATGCAGCGCAACTCCGCGGAAGTTCCATGTATAGGCATCTTCCGGGTTGATAGCGATTGCCTTATCAAACGATGCAAGGGCTTCGGCAGGCTGTCCGAGAATACCCAGCTCGGCACCGCGGATGAACCACGCACTGGCGTCATCCGGATTGATGGCAAGCCCTTTGTCGTACGAGTCGACGGCTTCCTCATGCCGTCCAAGTTCAACGAGTATCCAGCCACGGTTAATCCACGCATTTGCGTAATCCGTCCTGATGGCGAGGGCCTTGTCATACGAGGCGAGCGCTTCGGCATATTGTTTAAGTTCGGCGAGGGCGACTCCGCGACCGTTCCATGCTTCAGCATAATCCGGCCTTATGGCAAGGGCCTTGTTGCAGGAGGCAAGAGCTTCGGGATAGTGACCTTTTTTGAAAAAATCAGAACCTTCTTTGTAAAGTTGCTGTGCTCGATCTTCCATGAGGTATGATATACGGTCCAAATAATCACTGTTGTGTTTGAACCTCACCAATCAAAGTGTATAAACCCCGGCACGGAATATTTTTAGTAATAACCTGGCACCCGGTTCCTGCAAAGAATCCGGCGTCCTGACCACTCCCCACAATACAACATCGGTGACTCCCATGCAGTTGAAATCCTGCAAAAAGACCTACAATCTCGAAACACAGCGTGCTGCCCCCCTCGAAGAGACACTCGCCCGCATTGAGCCGAAAGTACCTGCCGCAGGGATAACACGCGTCGCAGATATTACCAACCTTGACCGGATCGGTATTCCGGTCTTTTCCTGTATCCGCCCGACTGCAGAAGCTGGATCGATTACGGTGTATAACGGGAAAGGGGCGACGGTTGAGGAGTCCCGTATCTCGGCGATCATGGAGGGAATCGAACGATATTCCTCAGAACTGCACGACCGACAGGTTCACCTCGCACCCTACCAGGAGATGTTTGCGCATGGACGGGTGCTTGATCCCTCAGACCTGATCCTTCCTGAGAACGCAGATGTGGATCGCCTCATGCCCTGGGTTGAAGGGTTTGATATCGCCAATAATGTGCCCATCATCATTCCGGCCCATGCAGTCTTTCACCCGCTTCCCCAGAAATTCCGCCAGCTCTTCCGCACAAACACAAACGGGTTAGCGTCCGGGAATACCATGGAGGAGGCCATCTTCCATGCGTTGTCTGAAGTGATTGAACGGGATGCCTGGTCACTGGTCGAGGCTTCACGGGATACCGGGGCAATGGTTGAAAACATCGATGACCCGACCTGCGTCGAGATGGAAAAGAAATTTGCCGATGCACAGGTCGAAGTCAAAGTGAGAGA
>JALOPT010000049.1 GCA_025453715.1 Methanoregulaceae archaeon
TGGCAATTCCAGCACCAAAACCACAGGCAATTTTCTTTGCAGTATCACGCTCCAGCCCCATCTCTTCGGAAAAGGCGGAGAACACGGCTGAAGAGCAGGTAAACCCGCTCCTGAAACCGGCCAGTGCGTCATCAGTCCTGGTCATAATCATAAACCCCGGTTATCATACATCGTCGCATTATCGGATTAAACCGTCTGCCTGATGGCGTGAATGATGATAAAAAATGGTCAATGAACAAGCCCTTTAGTTTTTAATCATGCTGTCCGCACCAATGGAGGTAATAAGCGAACGATAAAAAAATTGTACAGGACAGGCTGTTTTTATTGGGGGGAATCCGCCTTTTTGTACATCCCTTTCGGCACCACTATCTCAAACCGGGCCCCAACCCCCGATTCACCGGTCTCTTCTATGCGAATCCCGGTAATAGCAAGTATTTCCCGTGAAAGGGCCAGGCCAAGACCATGGGTCTGACCGAAACCACGTTCGAATATCTTTTCCTTTTCCTCTTCAGGGATACCGATGCCGTCATCCTCGCAACGGATAACCAGGTCAGTCCCGTGGTAGTCTGCAGAGAACCTGATAGTCGTAATCTTTCCGCCATATCGCACGGCATTATCCATCAGGTTGTAAAATACCCGCAGGATCAGTGGGTCAGCGAATATTTCAGTACCTGCTGGCAGATTATTTTCCAGTTTAACCTCCCCGAGGGGGGTTTCCTTTGCTGCAACCGAGATAATGACCTGTACATCCTGCCATAAAGGAGCCTCAACCCCGATCTCCTCGTACTCGCTTGCAAACCGGATCATGGAAACGATCCGTTCTGCTGCGATTATTAGATTTTTTATATAATTATCAGACTCCGGATCGAACTGCCTGGTCTTCAGAAGATCGAGGTACCCCATCAGGACGGTCATCTGGTTGTTAATATCATGCCTTGTAATTCCGGAAAGGAGATGTAATTTATGTTTTGCCTGTAGAAAAGACTCCTCTGCCCGCTTCCGGTCAGTAATATCATGCAGGACCCCCTCAACCCCGAGTGGCTCCCCGTTTTTATTGTAGTAGATATGGCTGCTTGCCGTGACGTAATGAATTGCCCCGTTATGGTCTTTGAGAGCGAGTGGATAGTCTGTGACGGATCCTTTTTCTTTGAGGGCTTCAAGGAATTTCTCACGCTCTACAGGGTCTGCATAGAGTTCGAGGCCGATATTGTGTCCTATCAACTCATCAGGGGATTCGTAGCCTGCGAGCCGTGCTCCGGACGGACTTATCATGACGAGCCTGCCTTCGAGGTCTGTCTGGTAGACGAGGTCCTGCATATTCTCAATAATCTTGCGGTACTTCGCTTCGCTCTCAATAAGCGCCTCTTCGGCCCGTTTCCGGTCGGTGATATCGGTAAGAACTGTTAGAATTGCCGGAATATCACGGTTCAGGATTGGTTTCGCGCGTACCTCAACCCAGCGCCGTTCGCCTGAAGGTGCGATAATTGCGATCTCGTACGGTTCAACCGGGATATCCTGCTGTCGTAACAGCATGTTCTTCCTCACAAGGTCATGGTACTCCCTGGCTGCGTAGGAAAGGACTGATGTGCCGATGATCTCTTCCTGAGATTTTCCCATCAGCCGGGCACCCTCGGCATTGACAAAGACAATGGTCTCGTTTTCGTGAATGAGGACATAATCCGGAAGCTGTGCTTCCAGTTGCCGGTATGTGGCCTCACTTTGCTGTAAGGCTTTCTCTACCGTCTTCATGTCAGTAATGTCCCGCCCGACGGACTGGTATTCCATTACCCTGCCTTGCTTGTCAAAAATTGCCCGGTCAGACCACTTCTGCCACCGGGTGCTGCCGTCAGGCATAAAAGTCCGCTGCTCGATGCCTGCAACCGGGTTCTCCGGGGTGAGGGAGGCGATGAGTTGTCCGACCCGTTCACGGTCCCGGGGATCAATTTCCGGTCTGAACCGGGAGCCGATGATCTCCTCCCTCTTCACTCCGAAATAACGGCAATATGCCTCGTTAACAAAAATATGTGTCCCATCCGGGAGGAAACGGCTGATAAATTCGGTCTGGTCCTCCACAACATTCCGGTAACGCTCCATGCTCTCTATTAAGTGCTGTTCAGTCCGTTTTCTATCGGTAATGTCATGGAAAGCTGCCACCATGGAGTCAGGGAGCGTTGGAAATGCCCAGACGGCAAAGGCACCTGATATTTTTTCATCCTTGTAATCCACCGATTCTGTGTGCCAGGATACCTGGTCACGGGCAGCGGACAGGTAGTGCCTTGGAATATCGGTTCCTGCGAGAGCGGGGAAGGCCTCTTCAATTGTCTTTCCAAGGAGAGGAAGATGGGAAATGCCTAGAATGGAATCAGCTGCCGGGTTTGCCCATGTCAGTACCAGCTGTCCGTCCTTTCTGAGATCATAAAAGTGCATCCCGACCGGGACAGATTCGACGACAGAGCGGAATTTTATCTCACTTTCCCTGATGGTACGTTCACTTGCACTCAGCATGTCAAACTGTCCGCGGATCTCCTCGTCTGTTGCTGCGATTTGTTCATATGATGCCTGTAACTCATCATTTTTACGCCGGAGCTGTTCCTCGGCTAATTTCAGCCTGGTAATATCGGTCGCGATATGGATGATCCGTTCGAGCTTTCCCGACTCATCGAACACAGGTGTACAGGAAACGAGGTAAACCCCCCCGAAGATCTCCACTTCCATTTCCCGGGCCTCATGTACGCAACTCGCCAGCATCTTTTCAAACGGGCACCCATCAGGTGGCCCTTTTACGGCTGCCCCATGAAAGATCTCAAAGCATAACCGTCCAATCACTTCTTCAGAAGATTTTCCGGTCTTTCGGAGGACTGCATTGTTTGCGGCTATTATACGACGGTCCGGTGAAAGGATGACAGCGGGGCTTCCTGTTGCCTGGAATATCGTCTCCCAGTCCTTTTTTGCACGTATAAACCCCTCCTGGGCTCTCTTCCGCTCTGTGATATCAAGCAGCGAGGCAACACTCTTTTTCGTACCTGGTATCATACCGACATGGGCAAGCATATCCCTGGTCCTGCCATCCGCCGTAATGAACCGGAACTCGTACAAGGTGGGCGCTTCAGCTGGACTTTTTCTGCGCCGGTAGTGATAGTCCACCATCCCGTCACGGTCTTCAGGTGCAACAAAATGAGTCCATTTGATCTTTCCCTCAATAAATTCGCGGGAACTCCCAAAAAGCTGGGCGAAGGCATCGTTTGCAAGTGAGACTGTAGTGTCCTCCTCAATAATGATCGTCGCTGATTCGGTATACTTGAATAGAGCCCTGTAATACGATTCTGACTGGGCCAGGGCCTCTTCTGCCTCTTTCCTCGCGGTATTATCAAAAATGACACCATCAAAAATGAGCCGGTCATTCTCCATTACCGGGCTTGATACCGCACTTACCCAGATTTTTTTTCCTGTTGGCTTCAGTAACCAGCCTTCATATTCCCAGGTCGATTTTGAAATGATGGCGTGCTGGTTCGAGGTTATAAACCGTTCCCTGTCTTCAGGGATAATACATTCAAGGCACTGGTTAAAAAATGTGTCCGGATTGTTTTCAATTCCCAGGACCTGCCAGCTGCGTTCGCTGATGTAATCAAACCCTGTGCTACCGTCAGGATTTACATAATACCGGTAGATCACACCCGGGATATTGGCCGCCATTGCATTAAGCTGCCGTTCAATCTTTTGCGTGAGTTCTGCAAACTGGGCTTTCGGGTCCCCGCCTTTCTGGAGATAAAAATCCGCTCCAAGTTCAAATGCCCGGACTGCAATCTCCTCGCGGCCGCGGCCGGTGAAAAGGATAAAAGGGATTTCCGGGTGGTTGTTCCGTACTTCCTGTAAAAATACCAGGCCGTCTTTCTCCGGCATCTGGTAGTCACAAATAATAGCATCGAAAGGCTCCACCTCTAATAAATCCGCGGCACCTACGGCTGAACTCCTGGTGGTGACGGTAAAATCGCCGGTTTTCTCAAGGAAAATCTTGCAGAGGTCAAGGAGCGCCGGCTCGTCATCGACGTACAAGAGAAAGATCATGATGCTCATTTTAACGAGGATAGGAAAAATATGTTTGTATTTATAGTGTCCCGGAACCTGGGCATGCTCTTCTATTACCCTGTCATTGGATAATGAAAATTGAAATATGGCTTTTACTCTCTTCATCCAGTGAATGAGTGTTCATGTCAGGTATACTTTCGCCGCTCCGGAGGGATGAACCGGAATTGGAATGGGGATCTGCCTGTTTATCAGATATAAATGACTATTTCGCTCCTCCTGTTTCAATGAAGGGATTATCATTGGGGTCCTCTCCCGTAAAATCTATTTTTTAAACCCGCATACCAAATTATACCATGTCATATCAAAAACTGAGTATCCTCATCCTAATTCTCATTGCAGCCCTTGTTTTCTCCTCCGGGTGTACACAGTCTGCGCTTCCGGACAAACCTGGCACTCCGGTTGTACCACAACTCACTGCTACCCCGGTAACACCTGCCGTAACCCAGGCCGGTACCGTGCCCGTTACTCCCTCCACATCCCTGAATACCTCCCCCACAACCCCCGCGTCAGAAAAAAGTAAAAAAAGTGTGAAGCTTGGGACTTCCATGGGGGACATTATTATTGAACTTGACCCGGAAATGCCGATCACTGCCGGCAATTTCGAATCGCTTGTAAAAAAAGGATATTATAACGGGGTAATCTTCCACCGGGTCATTAACGGTTTTATGATCCAGGGGGGCGATCCGACCGGTACCGGTAGAGGAGGTCCTGGATACAAGATCGCGGACGAGTTCACAAGCCATAACAAGAATGTCCGAGGTGCAGTCGCAATGGCAAATTCGGGGCCAAATACCGGGGGATCACAATTCTTTATCAACCTCGTGGACAATAGCGTCAGGCCCGCGTTCGACAACAATTACCCGGTGTTCGGGAACGTTGTTGAGGGGATGGATATCGTTGATGCTATCGGGAAGGTGCCGACATCCGGTGCACCCAATGACCGGCCGCTGCAGAATGTTACAATTATCCGTGCTGAAATGATCTGAATATCAATTTTTTAGGTATCTCATGGAACAGACCACAACCGGGGTGATGCTTAAGGACCTGAATGGTATGCCCGGTGCACATGCAAGATCTGAACAATCATTGAGAGCCGGAATCCCAAGAGAACTTCATCAGGAATTAAAAAAATCAAAAAAAGGCAAATCTCCCGGGAAAAGAATTTTGGAGTATCACAATCAACGTTGGATTACATCAGTTTCCGTTTTTTCGCCTGTTCAACCAGGATTAATGCCACATTAAGTCCAAGGACAACGGCCCATATAATTACACCGGTCGTGCTTCCAACATAATAGCTGTACATGATGGCTACAATCGCGACTACTGTCAGGATATAATTCAGCTTGCTCATGGGGACTATATCTTTCTGTTCCGGCTACGATATATCAGTTTGTTTTTCACGGATCAAACCTCTCCCGCTCCATTTTTAGCGTTTTAAGGACTTTAATTGTGGTAAAGACTATTGCAGCTACCCAGTGGGCCATCAAATTATGAAAAGCTCAGGGCCTTTTCATCTCTCCAGTAACCGGACCAGATCAATTCCGTATTTCATGTCAAGTGCCTGTAAATGGCGGACCATTCTTGCCCAACGTTCTGTCAGGCGTTTTATACCTGTTGCAGTAACCATTTGTGGGAGTTCCTATACCAAGGTATATGGGAAGCTGCCGTGGACAAGGGTGAAAGTGGACGATCGATCTGCGTTCTGCGGGGAGAACCATGAACCCCTTGAAAACATGCGGCCTGTTAACGAGGAAATTCTATTGCAACGAGTGACCCGGCGAAAAAAATGTGAGTGTTTTGATGTTATTGGCAGGGACTTCCTGGCATCAGCGCCGTGAGACGAGATACCCTGCAAGGCAGAGGATACCGAGCGCCAGTACCAGGACAAACGGGTCCGCCGCGGCTTTTTTCGTTGGTGTTGCTACCGGGATGGGGGACAGCGCTGCACTCAGCTGAATATTCTGCCCGGCTATTACCTGACCTGTCGTTGTGTATGGTGTATACCCGTCCATCCGGATTTCTACCGTGTAGGTCCCCGGATTCACTTTCTGGGATGAAAGGGGTGTTATACCAATATATACACCGTTTACGTAGACATCAGCCCCGCCCGGGGACGATATGATCTGGACGCTTGCAAAGGCAGGGGCCTGGCTTGCCGGTTGAAGGGCTGCATTCATCTGCACATTTTTCCCTGCCTGGATCGATACTGTGATTGTGTAGTCTTGGTACCCGGATTTTTTCACTGTGACAGTATAACTGCCTGGAGCGAGGTTGACGATATCAAGCGAGTCATCAATAGGTGTTACCCCTTTGAAATCACTATTGAGGTAGACTGCAGCTCCGGAAGGTGATGACGAGACCTGGAGGTCACCAGTATCGGGGCTCTTTTCCGGGACGAGGGTCACGGTCACCGGGGTAATCTCGCCACTGGTTACGGTTACCGTGTTTTCCCATGTATCATAGCCTGCTTCATAGATCGCTACTTTATGCGGGCCTGCTGCAAGGTTTCCAACTATCTGGTCTGTTTTACCCTGGTAGATGTCATCGACATAGAAACCGACCCCCTTCGGTGTCGTGGAGAGTGATATACTCCCTGGTGAAACTACCCGGGCAAGGTCAACATTTACGTACTGGGTTGCGCCTGCAACAACCGTTACCACCCTGGTTGAGGGCTGGTACCCTGGCATGGTAATCATAACACTATGAACACCGGGGGCTACCGATGAAAATGTCCCCGGGGTGAATAGCTGGTCTCCGCCACCGTCAAGTGTCGCAGAAGACCCCGGTGGAGTTGAAACAACATTAATGCTGCCCGTGGTAAACGGATTTCCTGCCTGAGGGCTGGCGGTGGTGGATGCCCCGGCCCCGATGGTAACTTCGGCAGACGCAAACCCGGTTATCGCAATGGCGATAGTCAGCACAAGTATCAGAACTGATATCTTTTTCATGGGAATTACCTGTAACAAGAATCTTTGATACAGGTTAAAAAACCACCGGTAGTATCAGTATTATTTCCGAATTTGTAAGTGATCCGTTATTGCGGTTATTATTGGAAGTTTATGGGATAACACGGGGTCCGGCAGCCGGAAATTTCAGATCCTATCATTAGAATGGGAGGAATTTTACAACAAAAAAGGGTACATGGATCCCTGTTATCACCACATCGTTACCCGTATCATGACCCTGATAATGATGCAAAGAGTGTCGTTGTCTGGTTGGCATTTATATTGACTGTTGTGAGATAGTCCTGGAAACCGCTTGCAGTCAGCCGTATGGTATGAGTGCCCTCTGTAATATTATTGAATTGTGCAAAGGTATACTCCCCGGTATTGATCCCGTCAATAAAGACAAGCGATCCAACCGGGTACGCACTGATGGTAAGGTTTCCTGATGGGGGTGCGGGTTCTAAAGGCTGGTCAATCGTGTAAATACCCGGGCTTCCAAGGTAAATCCAGTAACCCTTCCCTGGTATGATGACCTGTTTTTCGGTGAGATCACCGGTGAATACCGCGGGGTCAAACTGCTGATTTTGGGTATTCCATCCCATGGCAAGAACCCAATGGTCTGAAAGTGATGAAAACGCATCTTCCGGGGCGGCAGCAGACCCGGCGAACCCTATTGCATTCCAGCCAGCCGGCAGAGATCTGGGTGCCGGGTGCTCTGTGTTGTCCCCGGCAACCGGAATAGAGACCGGCTGGGCGGCATATATCCAGATACCCTCAAGAGGGGCCACCAGGGACTGCTTGTCCAACACTTCCCAGAGTTGAGCCTGGCTGTTATAACGAAGGACCGAATGTCCCATGGTGTTCACCGTTGAAAACAGTGAAAACGCTGTATGCTGGTAATTTGTGTGGGTATACGGGATAGCAATGTAATTCCAGCCCTCCTGCAGGGTGATAGTTGTATCGGCTGCACATGGCAGGATAGCGCAGCTGAAAAGGATAAGGCAGGCAAGAAGGCAGCAGGTAGAATCCCTATACATACTGGGTACTGGGTAGATAAATGGAAAAATGTTATGCACCCCCTGGCAACGGCTCATCAGGATATACCTGTCTGAACCGTCCGTGATTCCGATATTTTTTTTATCAGGAAATCCGCAGAATGGTAAGAAAATCAGGACAAACCGGAAATTTTTATAGATACAATTAAATAAGATTCAATCTACCTTTTTTTTATGGGAAAAATCTTGAATTCCATAATGGGAAAGGGTGAGGAAGAACGTAATGTAGAGGATTACATGACCCTTGAAGTCCCCGAGGATATGGAAGCAACGAACACGGCTCTCTTTGTCAAGATTGCGACAGTTGGAGATATAAAAGACTGCCCGAGGATCAAGGATGAAATCTACAACGGGAACCTCGTGGTCATGGATATTGCCCAGCTGCGGGCTGACAAGGTAATGTACGAACGTGTCCTCAAGGACATGAAAGAAGTCGCGAAAGATGTGAATGGGGATATCATCGGACTTGGTGAACAGAAATATATTATCATCACCCCTGCAGGTGTCAAGATCTCCCGGGACAAACTCGGCGGGATGTGAAAAACCGGGAATCCGGGATTCAGCCGGTTCAAACCCGGCGGAAATACTATAATATACGCTTTTTTGCCTTTGTTGAAACACTGCATCGTTAAAAAAAGAAAGAATATGTTGAGGGAGGGGATTTCACCCCTTCCCTACCCCACCCCCGATACGATATTAATTTGCAGGGTTTGATTAGGGGATTCAAGAAATTTCAGAGATTGGAAATTATCCCCTATCCCGACAGGGGTCGCTACAGCGGCGGGGCGGGACCCCGGGAGCGTCACTAAATATTGGAATAATCTAATTTGCAAGAGAGATTTGTGAGGGTTTCAACAGAGCCGCTTTTTTAATTATTATTTCAAAAACCCTTTGATAACTGATTAAATATCCTGGCAGGATTCCATTGGACCGGGATAATCCCGGAATAATTTTTTAATGATACCTTTCGTAGAATCTTTCATTGCATGAAAACCCGGGTTTTCCCGGAAGTCTAAACAGACCCCTGAAAAAAGTTGATAATACGGCTGAAATACTTCAGGCGACACTTTCTATACGTCTGAAAATTTTCGCAGTCAACGCCATATTGATCAGGTCATCCAGCCATATCTCGTTGTAACCATGTCGCTCCAGAAATGTATACCATTATTATTTGCCTCACTAATCCTGCTGGCAATACTGGCATCGGGCTGTACGAATGTCCCTGCCTTAACAACGGTAACGACACCTGTTACCACTGATCTGAAAAAATTCAATTCGACCGCTGAAATTGAGCAATACATCCGGGATTCGATGGCGACGGACCAGGCTGGGGTATACCGGACCTATCCCGTGACTGCCATGGGCCCGGGGTCGGCCGGTGGATGGGGATCAGGTGGTGGGCCGTTACTTGCGAGCCAGGAATCGGCAAAGAGTAGTATGGCAGTCCCGGTGCCTGCTGCCGTGGGAGCGGTGGATTACTCCGCGGTCCGTTCAGGAGCTGGCGACTATTCCACGACCAATATCCAGGTCGCCGGTGTCGATGAGCCGGATATCGTAAAGAATGACGCCCGGTATATCTACACAATTTCCGGGCAGACCCTGACTATCGTCGATGCCTACCCTGCAGAAAACGCATTGGTCATCTCAAAGACGGAAATTTCCGATACCCCAAAAGACCTCTTCGTAACCGGGGACCGTCTTGTCCTCTTTACTGTCGGGTGGGATTCACCTGAATACAGCGAAGTGAATATCGATTCTGGTGGAACGGATGTAATTATACGACGACCTGTCAGGAGCAATTCACCGGTAACTCATGCTGTCATTTACGATATCAGTAACCGTAAGAATCCCAAAATGCTGAAAGATTATTCTATCGAAGGAGATTATACCGACGCCAGGATGATCGGTTCCCTTGTCTATATGGTTACACGGGAACAGGTGTACCCCTACTACAGCGACCGGATTATTGTGCCCACGCTCCGAGAAAGTACAAAAACCATTGTGCAACCGGATGTCTGGTACTTCGATAACCCGGACCAGCAGTATACCTTTACCACGGTAACAGCCATCGATGCAGGCACGGGGAAAGAGAAAAACGCACAGACCTACTTGTTAGGCAGCGGAAATATCCTCTATGTTTCCCCGGATGCAATGTACGTGAGCTACCAGAAATACCATCCTGTTGTCTACCCGGTGAGAGGCGGAATGGAGCCAGCAACCTCTCTGCCTGCACCATTGAGCTGGGTTGCCGGTCCGGGGGTATCAGGATCTACCGGAGGGGTATCGTCAGCAGCGGTCCCACAGGACTTCAACGCACTGGACGAGGGTGAAAAACAGGCGATTGTCAGCAGTCTCAGGAGCGGGGAACAGGATGCGATCCGGCGACAGGAAGCAGACCAGACGTCGACTGTCATTCACAAGATTGCGATAAAGGACGGGACGATCCAGTACGTGGCAAAAGGGGAAGTTCCCGGGACGCTGAAGAACCAGTTTTCGATGGACGAGTATAATGACAACCTCCGTGTGGCGACCACCTCAAGCGTCTACACACGTTCCGGGCAGTATACCTATAACAATGTCTACGTCCTCAACGGCAAGATGGAGCGGACCGGTGCACTTACCCACCTTGCCGAACAGGAGACCATCTATTCCACCCGTTTCATCGGTGACCGCCTCTACATGGTGACGTTCAAGCGTATCGACCCGTTCTTCGTGATTGACCTTTCTACCCCTTCAAAACCGAAGGTCCTCGGAAAACTGAAGATCCCCGGCTATTCCGATTACCTGCACCCGTACGACGCAACGCATATCATCGGTATCGGCAAGGAAACGGCGACTAATGACTGGGGTGGTGTTTCAACGAGCGGGGTAAAAATTGCCCTTTTCGATGTCTCTGACGTCGAGCACCCGCAACAACTTGACAAGGTACAGATCGGTGATGCCGGATCTGATTCGGCGGCACTTACTGACCACCATGCATTCCTGTTCGACCGTAACAAGGACCTCCTCGTAATCCCTGTCAGGGCCGTATCAATGGCCCAGGTCAGTAAAGGGGACTATTACAATCACCAGCCACAGGCGTGGTACGGAGCGTACGTGTTCGGCCTCACCCCGGAGACCGGCTTTACACTTAAAGGGACGGTACAGCACGGTTCCGGTGACAACGGGTACTACTACTACGGCAGCTCGGGGTCAGATGTGAAGCGATCCCTCTACATCGGGGACGTCCTCTACACCATGTCGTCGAAACAGATCAAGGCAAACTCCCTTGATAATATCAATACAACGATCTCAACGATACCTCTCCCGGGTATGGGGGATGTATATTACCCGATGGTATAACGGTAAATAAATCCCAGGACTAATCTTTTTTTATCCCGGCTCCCTGTTACTGCGAACCGTGGTGAACTATAAATTTTGATTATATGGGTTTTTCAAGGGAAAAAGCCTTAAATTACCGGTTTCGGATCTGCCGGATCGGCACGATGGATACATTTATTACCTCACAGGGGATTTATGGAGCTTACCAGGTTGTGGGTCACATGACATTGTGTAAACACTGTGGGTATAATGCCTCCGATGAGGCAGTTTACTGTATTATGTGCGGGAAAAAACTACATGCCAGTGAAGAATCGCATGGCGGGGTTATATGTAACCTCAAAAACCTCTTACGTGGTCATACTGCGGATGAAGAGATAACAGTATAAAACCTTTTTCCGGAGAATGGGCACATTCCCTCCCATACAGTAACAAGACCTGATTTTATTATATTTCTGGAAAAACCGATAATTTTTTCACGGTACGACGACCCGTGACGCGCAATCTGTGCTGGTGCAGTTGCTGAGTCCTGGACCTTTTAACACTACCATTATAACCCCGCGTCCTGATATTCTGATTACTGACTTCCGAATCAATGATGGATGTGGTTGGAAAAATGGCCGGGGTTGGAACGATTGGGATACTATGACGAGGTGTACAGGCGATCAATTGAGCACCCTGATGAATTCTGGGGGCAGGCAGCTGAATCCGTTCACTGGTACCGTAAGTGGGACCGTGTCCTTGATAACGGTAACCAGCCGTTCACGCGGTGGTTTAGTGGCGGCATCCTGAACAGCTGCTATAATGCACTTGACCGGCACGTGGAGTCTGGCAGGGCTGACCAGGTCGCATTGATTTACGACAGCCCGGTCACACGTACCGTGAAAAAATATACCTACCGTGAGCTGCGTGACTGCGTAGCCCAGTGTGCGGGTGGACTCAGAAGGCTTGGAGTGACAAAGGGTGACCGTGTTGTCATCTACATGCCTATGATCCCGGAGGCAGTTATTTCGATGCTGGCCTGTGCACGAATCGGTGCAATTCATTCGGTTGTTTTTGGAGGTTTTGCACCAAAAGAACTTGCAACCCGTATCGAGGACGCACGACCCAGAGTGGTGATGTGCTCTTCGTGCGGGATAGAGGTCAGCCGGATAATACCCTACAAACCGCTCCTCGACTCAGCAATTGATCTCTGTACACACAAACCGGATGCATGTGTAATCGTACAGAGGCCCGAGGAACCAGTCACGTTGATTGAAGGACGGGACCATGACTGGACCTCCTTTATGAAGGGAGAGCCTGCAGATTGTGTACCGGTTGCTGCAACAGACCCGCTTTATATTCTTTATACCTCCGGTACAACCGGAAAACCAAAAGGTGTCCTCCGGGATAACGGGGGCCATCTCGTCGCCCTGAAATGGAGCATGACAAATATTTACGGTGTGACACCAGGAGAAGTATACTGGGCTGCCTCCGATATCGGTTGGGTGGTAGGTCACTCCTATATCGTATACGGACCGCTGTTCCATGGGTGCACTACGGTTATCTACGAGGGCAAATCGGTGGGTACCCCCGACCCGGGTGCATTCTGGCGGGTCATTTCTGAACACGGGGTGTCTGTATTATTCTGTGCTCCAACCGCGTTCCGTGCAATACGAAGAGAAGACCCCGAAGCTGCGTATCTTCGTAAGTATGACCTATCCTCTCTCCGTATGCTGTTCCTCGCTGGTGAACGGTGTGACCCTGATACCCTTACGTGGGCAAAAGAACAGCTTGGTATACCGGTGATCGACCACTGGTGGCAGACTGAGACCGGCTGGGCAATCGGTGCCAACTGTGCAGGGATTGAATTACTCCCGGTCCGTCCCGGCTCCTGCACAAAAGCCGTACCCGGATATGATATCCGTGTTTTTGATACTGAAGGGAAACCGGTCCTTCCTGGGCAGAATGGCAATATCGTGATTCATTCACCGCTTCCACCTGGTTGCCTGACGACCCTGTGGCAGAATGATACTGACTTTGTGAGGACGTACTTCTCCACCTATCCTGGTTACTATTACACGTCTGATGCCGGGTACATAGACCAGGAAGGGTACCTCTGGATTATGGGGAGGACTGATGATATTATCAATATTGCTGGTCACCGTCTCTCTACAGGGGCAATGGAGGAAGTGCTGTCCAGTCATCCCGATGTTGCCGAATGTGCGGTGACAGGTGTGCATGACCCGGTAAAAGGGGAGGTTCCTGTTGGGTTCATTGTCCTGAAGTCAGGGCGTTCCCGTGCCCCGGCTGAGATCGAGCGGGAGCTTGTCCT
>JALOPT010000207.1 GCA_025453715.1 Methanoregulaceae archaeon
ATTCCCTTTTTACCCAATTCCGGCTTGTTATATTTTAAAATCCGCCACAACTTTACAGACCTTTGACGGGGTCAGTTCGAATTGTTCGATCCATTGTTTCGATCCCATCTGGACAATGACCTCATAAAACCCGAGTTTCATGTGGTCAAATGTGTGAGGTGTACTTTCACCTGGTGTCCAGCCATTCAGGTAGATACTGGCACCTTTTGGAAGGCTGTCGATCACGATTGTCCCTTCCCCGTAATTCTCCATGGGGAACAGGACCTTCTGGGATGTAGTGTTTGAGTCCCTGATTTCGAGGGTTACAATCTTTTCGACCGGGTATAATCCCGGCTTTGATAACATGATCCGGTGAAGACTCCCCGAAATCTCGGTAAAGGTATGGGGTGTGGCATACCCTGTCCTGAAGCCATCGATGAAGATCTCGGCTCCCTCGGGAACTGAACTGACCAGCAGCGGTGGATGAGGCTCCTGTGGTTCAACAAGATTCATTGAAACCGTAGGCTGGTTTGTGCAGGGAATAAGAAAGGAGGTATATGCTTCGCCTTTCCGTACACCGATAAATGAGCCAGGGCAGCCGGCACTGATAGTTGCCGGGAGCCTTCCTACCGGGTACCTGCCATTAATGGTGAATTCAGCACTTGAATAGGGCCCTGGATTAATGGTGACCCGTTTAGACATCAGGACCTCCTCGGTATCGATATTGAAGATCGTAAGTGCATCACGGTACACCCAGACATTCCGTGAATAGGTGACCGGGCCGCTTGCCTTGCCGGTCCTGAGTAAACTAACGGTGTGAAGTCCCTCTGTGAAGCCAAAGTACAGGAACGGGGTCCCACCCGTGACCTGTACTCCATCAATGGTGAGATCCATCTTGTCCGGGTAAGAAGTGACATACATACCACCATACCTGTTCTGAGCTGTTGATTTCCCCGGCGTCACGAACAGGCTCTCCATGGTGGAGGTGAGCGGGATTTCGAGTGTCTTGTCCTCATCAAGGGTCAAATCTTCATCATAGGCAAGATACCCTGTTCTGGTGAGGCTCAATGTGTACTTCTTCTGTTCGAGGTCTGTCATAACAAACGGGGTTGTGCCGGTACGGTTCCCGTTCAGCACGATGAGTGCACCACTGGGATATGAATTGACGGTAAGGTTGAACACGGGCACCGGGACGGGGGTAGGTGTAGGCTGGACAGGAAGCACTTCGGTGATCGTGAGGTTGTCGGCCTGTACTAACGTGGGGGCAGGTGTAACATTCCGGGCTGCACGGGCTGCCAGATTCTCCGGGTTGAGAAGGAACCGCTCTTCAGGGACAGGCCCGTATAATGGTGAACCGATCAGGTCATCGGCTGACCTGTTTGTCCAGATCGATTTATTTTCCGCTGAATAATTCCGGAAACTTCCCCGGAAGGCTCGCAGGGTGACTTCAGTAAACTGGAGAATACTTTTGATAAGATTGGCATACCCCGTCCGGAGCATATTTGGTGGCGGGCCCTCCTCCTCGTCTTCAGAAAATGTATTATTGGGGATGCCTGTTGACGGGGTCGTAAGGCTAGGATAATCATCGGCATGAAGGGTCAGGTTGATACTGGTTTTTAGTCCACGCCCCGCAATCTCCGAAAGTTCCATCATCTGGCCCTTCATTTCCTGGAACCCGCTTTCATTCCCCGACAAGGAGTCCTGCCCGGCTCCGCCTTCTCTTTTACCAGGGCCTGGCTGTACCCCCGCCTGCCGGGTCTGGTTGATACTCCTTTTAATTCCCATTCCTGCTATTTCCAGCAGTTCTCTGGAGATCCCCTGTACTATGAGATAGAGATCTTTTGCATGCCCGAGGGTACTGGTAATTCCCGTGAAGTATCGTGTAACCTCCGTATTATTATCCTGCCTGAAGAGGACGTTCTGATCGGCAGGCAGGGGGACCGGGCAGATGGGATTACCAAACCGGTCAACCTCTGTGCAGTCCGGGGTAACCGCATCCTCCGCTGCTACCACAGAAACAGGAACCGCTATTATAAGCATAAATGCAAACACAACGCAAACCAGGCAATGTTTTGCTCCTGGCGGATATTTCCTCAACACCTCTCCGACCCCCGGATCCGGATATCTACCTGCCGGAATGGGATCTCGATTGCTTCCGCGTGGAACTGTTCGACGATGCGGGAATTGACATAGTCCTGGACATCCCATGAATTATCATAGTTGTCCGTCCATAGCAGCAGCTGTCCGTTCAGGCTGGATTCCCCAAATTCAAGGAAATATACTGAAGGGGCCGGGTCCGGAATAACCCATGGGGTTTTCTCCGCTGCTTCACGGGCAATATCCAGGAGTATTTTTTTTACGTGTTGTATATCGGTCCCGTATGCCACAGAGAACGGAATCCTTACTTTCATCTTGTTATCCGGTTGTGCGTAATTGACTACCACATTCGATGTGATCGTGGAGTTCGGGATTGTAACGATCTGGTTATCAAGTGTTTTTAACCGGGTACTTCTCGGGCCGATACTGATAATATCCCCAAAAAAGGTGTCAAACTTGATACGGTCGCCGATCTTAAACGGCTTGTCGATGGTAATCACGGCCCCGCTAAAAAAATTCCCGATGATATCCTGGGCAGCAAGGGCAAGAGCAATCCCCGCGATCCCTGCCCCGGCAAGGAGAGGTGTAATATTAATATTGAAATTTGCCAGGATCAGGAGGACGGCGGCAAACCAGATCAGGTACTTGGTGATGACCTCGAGCATGGGCAGCAGGCGGTCATCGAAGTCTGTTTCGGTCTTCGCTGCGACAACCGAACCATATGTCCGTATCAGGTCGTGTGAAAACGACGAGACAATCCATCCCCCGATCAGGATGAAAAATGCATTTACATACTGGTCAACGGTAAATCCGGCGATAGTTTCGGGCAGGATCCCAAAACGGGTCAGTGCAATGTATACCGAGCCCGCAAGGATCGTGATGATCAG
>JALOPT010000050.1 GCA_025453715.1 Methanoregulaceae archaeon
ACGCCCACCACGGTGATGCGGGGGAAATCCAGCCCCTGGGCCACCATTTGGGTCCCGACGATGACGTCCACCTCTTCGGAACGGACGGCGTCGAAGGCCCGCTTGTGCGATTGCCTTTTGCGGGTCGAATCGTGGTCCCAACGCATCACGCGGACCCCGGGGTGGAGCAGCTGGATCTGCGCCTCGGCCCGTTGGGTCCCTTTGCCTTTAAGTTTGACGGTGTCGGAACGGCACTGAGGGCATGTGTCGGGAACGGGTTGATGGACGGAGCAATAGTGGCAGGAGAGAAATCCCTTCGATTGAAGAGAGAAGTACCGGGATATCGGTCATACTGCCGATCGTTATCTTTCGCACATTCCCGCTTCCCGGTTGCAGGTACTCGCTCACTTCTTCAAGATGAATGGTGCCCATATGATACAGTACATCGACGATCTGACTGAAGTCCGATTTAGGACCCACTACAAGGACACTTTTCATTTTCTGTATCATATCGGCCTACCTTTTACTGATCTCCCGGACAACCCTTTCGACAACCCCGTTGAACCTTTGTTCCTTCCGTTCTCCGTCAAGACGTACCAGCTGCTGCCCTTCACCAAGGACCCGTTCTACATCAGCATTGATGCGGTTCATCGCCTCACGCCATACTGAGTCAGCTTCAGCCTGGCCAAGAGATCGTTCCCGGGCTATCCTGGACTCAGCTTCCTTTCGGGCGTTTTCAACATCAGTCAAATACTGTTGACGGGCAGCTTCAATCCTTGCATTTTGTTCCTCTTCCTTGGCACGGATCTGTTCGAGTAGTGACGTCTCTGAAGTTATACCATTATCATAGGCAGATTCCGCGTTCCCACTGCTTTTTTCATTCTCTTCGATCCTTTTTTTATCCATAACGTCCTCCCTTTACAGCCCGTGATGCCGCTTCAGGAATGAGGTGATCCCGCAATGCGGAGCAGGGTTGAACATCATCTCTCCTGATGCACACCGCTTCCTTTCGGCCTCTGCTATCCGATCTGAGCACCTCTTTAGCGCCATTGCCTTCAGTTTCTCGATCTGCTCTATCTGAGGGCTTGTCATACCAGCATCACACCAATTACGTATTGCTTAATTCCTGATTTTAATAGTATAAAATAATAGCGCAAGCGCCTTACTACAAAGCAGTAATATATTTGTATATTTTTCATTAAATCAAGGTAAGCGCGCATTGAATTCTAGTAGTATATTTAACGTATGCGGGACGTCCTTACGAGTTAGGCCCCGTTCTGATGCATTATTACATTTCTGAAACTGCCCAACAGAGCCTGGAGCAGGTAATATAGCCATGAAACCCGAAAAAAAGCCTGTAAAATAAATCAACCCTATTCCGGAACCAGACAAAAAAAAATTACCAGGCCTGCAAGACAGGCAAACGTAACGTCAGATATATGAAAGCCGAAGCAACAACGAACAGCAATGCAATTACGGCATAATCCAGCATTAAAAGATGCCGTTCACGTAACGGGGTCCTTTTCTTTGTCCGGTATCCACGGAGGTCAATCGTCAGCCCGAGTACATTTGACCGGGCAAGCGAGTTGGAGACCAGCGGGACCATGACGGGTGCGATACTCCTGATTTTTCCGCCTATACCTGAACCAGGATTGTAACCCCGTGCCAGCTGTGCCTCGTGAATTCTGGTCCCCTCAATCTGGAGCGTCGGGATGAACCGGAGTGCTATCACAAACATCAGTGTGTAATCAACCGGTACCCTTAGACGTTCGAGTGTATGGACCAAATCCCGCGGCTGTGTTGACAATACAAAGAGCTGGATTGCGGTGATGAGCACAGCAAACCTCAGTGTCATTATGACACCTATGAGGATCCCCCCCGTAGTAATTGGAATAATACCGCCTATCACGAAAAGGGTCTCACCACCGGGTAGCGTTAAGACAGTGATAATAATCAGGATGACACTCATTACTGCAATGAGGAAAAACTGCCTGAGCACCTCGCGGTGGAGACCAGCGATGAAGGCAATGGCAAGGAGGACAAGAATAACACTGACAAGGAACGGGATGCTGGTCGAGACGATGCTCATCATACCAACAACGATTACAAACAGGATCTTGGTCAGGGGTGCAAGACGATGGAGAAAACTGTCCTTCTGGACATACTGGAGGATTTCGGTCATGACCTCCCCCCGGCTGCCTGTACATCAGATATTATTTTTCCGCTTTCCATCGTGATCACACGGTCTGCACAGTCCCTCGCAATTTCCCTGCTGTGTGTAACAATAATGACGGTATGGCCTGCAAGCTGTAGCTCTTTTAACACTTCCATAACTTCACGGGCCTCTTTCCCATCCAGCCCGGTAGTCGGCTCATCAAGCACGATTACTGCAGGTTTCATGGCAAGGACACAGGCAATGGCGAGCCGCTGGCGTTCACCCCGGGAAAGCCACCTTGGATAGAGATCCTTTGCATGGGTAAGCCTGACCCGCATAAGTGCATGGTCAATTACCTCATCACGGTCCGGTATCCCGAGATTATCAACTCCGAATGCCACCTCATCACGGACAGTATCCGCAAAAAACATGTGGTCGGGGTTCTGGAATACCAGCCCCACATCATGGGCAAGCCTGTTAATTGTCGTTTTTGCTGCATCTTTCCCTTTTACAAAAACAGAACCGCAGGTTGCCTTCAGGAGGCCGTTGAAGTGCTTGATCAACGTTGTCTTACCCGAACCGTTCTCCCCGACAATTGCTATAAACTCGCCCGATGAAATAGTAAGATCGATATCGTAGAGCGCATGGATATCTTCCCCATAGGTATGCGACAACCCTTTTACCTGGACAAGTGGTACAGGAGTAATAATCTCCCCGCCACTCCGCGTCCGCTCACGGATACCCGAGAAATCAGGGATTACGATCTTCTGCATGGCCGGGTCACTTATTACTTCATCAGGAGTCCCGGCTGCCCTGATGCGGCCTTCCTCCATAACGACAAGGGTATCGACGAGATCCCTCATGCGGAGAAATTTATGCTCGACCAGGAGGATAGTCCGCCCCTGGGCTTTTAACCCTTTCAGGATCTCGAGGATCCCGTTTGTCCCGTGTTCATCCAGCTCCGACGTCGGTTCATCGAGTATAAGGATTCCTGTCCCAAGGGCAAGCGTAACGGCAAGGACCAGGCGCTGCTTCTGTCCACCGGATAGTGTATGGGGGGCCCGTTCTTTTAACGTGGTTAGTTTCGTCATCTCCATGATGACACGGAGGCGGTCCTCAACTTCGTCTACCGCTAGCCCCCGTCGTTCAAGCGCAGAGAGGATCTCCTCTTCAACCGTGGTAAAAATAAGCTGGGCCTCGGGGTCATCAAAAACAATCCCGAGATTTGAAGCGATATCTGAAAGGTCTTTGTAACTTTTCACATCACGGCCATCGATGGTAACGGCCCCCTCTTTCTTCCCGCCGTACTCATGTGCAAGGATACCGGCAGATGCAAGGCAGAGCGTTGTTTTTCCGGCCCCTGATGGGCCGGTAATCATCACACACTGTCCTTTTCCAACCGTTAATGAAAGGCCTGTTAATGCAGGTTTACCGGTGTGAGGGTAGGCATAGCTTACCGAATCAAGCCTGATCATTCCTGTCCCCGCATCAGCACCCTGCTGGACGGGATGTAGAGCAGCTGGACGATTACGGCATTAAATATCGCGGTAATAACCACGATCGGTACAAATACAAGAATAAATCCACCCATTGTTGCATACTTGGTGATGATCTGGGGTGCCACGGCAATGATCGCTATAGCAGCGAAGGTAAACCCGCTCGCAAGCGTAGTGATGAACGTTGCAACCGAGGGGCTGATCTTTGACCGGTTTTTAATCGCGGCATACACAACAAAGCAGACAAGTGCCCCGATGGGTTCGCTAATCAGGTTGGCAGGCGGGAATATTGAACCGGATATCAGCATCGACAGGATACCAGCCACGATACCAATCCCAATTGCCTCGTAAATCTTTGGCGATATCAGGATAATCGCAAGACAGTAGAATGCGATGATCATGTTCGGTGTCAGCGGGGTGTGGAGCATCGCGAGGAAATAGCGAAGAATTGCCCCAACGGCGAGCAGAATACCAACTATTGCAATATCTCTTGACTTCATAGTGATCCATCCTGGTTTGTAATAATCAAGTGAGAACATGGCACACAGGGAAACCCCGGACCAGCTGCGGACATCATTTCCGGGTTACCAACGGAGAGGTAGGGAGAATTTCCGGCATTAACGGCCTTCCTTGCAACAGGGATCCGTGTGACATTGTAATACTATAATGTATATATTCGTACATTTTAGTATAAATAAGTAGCCAGTATGTCCTTTACCCAGCTGCCATTCAGGAACGATGAAACAATTATTTAAATTTATTTTATAAACAGGGACACGATATTCGAATGTGCATATCCGGAGGTTATCATCCAATTGGCTGAACAATTTCAAGCGATGAAATACTGCAACAAATATTACTATTTACCTTAACACGCCAATTATCAATTCTGATACCTTTTCCTTAATCCCCGGAACAGCCCTGACATCATTGTAATAGTCCATCTCATCTAAAAGTAAGTCACCGGCGCAGATTATACCGGTATTCTCCAGGAATGCGTGAACCACGGAAGTGACACACCTGAAATTTGACCGCCCTTTTCTTCCGGAAACAGCAACCAGGACAGCTTTCCGGCCGTTCCGACCCTCCCCCAGTGTCCGGGCAGCATGCAAGGCAATAAAACGGTCAATCAGGATCTTTAGTGTTCCAGGGACCGTATTGGTATAAACAGGAGAACATATCACGATAAGGTCCGCATTAGCAACTGCCTCGGTAACTTCCCCCATATCGTCAGTAAATGTGCAGACCCCGGTATTATAACACTGGTAGCAGCCAATGCAAGGATGGATCAACATATCATCGGGATACAGAACCCTTACCGTCTTATGGAGGCCATGTACACAATCAGCCACCCACCCTGCAATAGTACTACAGTTTCCATCACCCCTCGGGCTTCCCTGAATAACTATAACATCGGAATGAGGTACAGGAGGTAACCATTTTGATGGTCCTTTGGCGGACTCCTGAAAACCAGAAGTAGTATCCATAATTTCATGTTCCCATTCATTCAGCTTGTTTTTACAGGTGGTTTCAGCATCCAGAGGGCAACCGGGAGAATATTCATAAGTATTTGTACGAAAAGTCCTGAGCAACCGTGTACCGGACCGGACAGAGAGGCAGTAACGGTACATCCCGGGGTAGATCCCCGTGAGATCTTCTCTCGTGAGCATAAAGGAAACCTGCCCCCCGGGTGCAGTGACCATCCTCTTCACCACAAGGGTCGTCTCATTGCTCATGAGAATCGATACTGTCATACCTGTTGATAAATCATACCATGATTACGAAGACTATTCCTGGAAAAACCCTGAATTCCTACAAATACTGCTTTAATTGTTTGTACCATCTTTTTAGCCTTGGGGACCTGCAAAATATAACATTACAACGTTGATCTTCGGCATGACTGTCTCCCCAGGGCATATCCTGTCACGTTACTTTCACACCACGCCCGCTCCACCCTTATGGGATCACGGGTGCACTGACGTACCATGGAGTTTGAGCTCGCACCTGGAATATCGGTACTGACGGGCACGTTCAGTGCCATGATCGCACCGGAAGAGCTCGTACTCCCGGCCCTCACCAACCCTGAAAACGGGCGGTACCTGCTCCTTTATCTTGCAGGGAATACATCGGGAATAATCCCTGCACTCACGAAGCGTCCCGGCAACATGGACATCAGAATAGTGGTTTCACCGGGTCAGCTCGCTGCAGAGGTCAGGGGGGCCCGGCATTCCATTCTCTTCGTCGAGCATGACCCGCCACTGTACGACAGTGCGGAAGATGCCGTATCCGTCGCACATGCACTGAAAAGGGCATCAGAAAATGCGGTCGTGGTGCTGTATGCCCCACGGGCTGACCCGTGGTTTGACCTGGTCCTGTCCAGTGCAGACCAGGTGTACTTCTTCAGGGAGCCTCCCGTGCCCCCCAGGAACGCACCACGCAGGGTGCATCCCTCCCGGAAGCTCCCGGGAGCAGGCAATGGGCAGTCCACCCTCGGGAGTTTCTTTTCCGGGGTGACATGATGGGACGAAGTTTCCAGAGTGTCCGCATGGGAGTAAACGACATCGCAGGACGGTGGGAGCGTGCAGCCCGGTCCATGAGAGACGAGGATGTCTTCTATGCTGAAAAGGCTGTGGCAATGGCGAAAACATATGCAAGTGAGGCATTTTACGCGTTTGATGACCCGCTTGAAGCCGCCCTTTTTTCGGTGCTTATCTGTATGTGCAGGGAACATGAACCGGACCACGGGCACGCAGTGCCCGGCGGGGGTACCCTGTTTCCAGGATTACCATCATGCCATCACACCGGAAAACCCTCCCGGGGACCAGGCAACAGGCGGGTGTAACGGGCATGTGGATCATCGACTCATATTACCGTAACGGCCATGTCGAACTCTGGGGGCGGGACCGGCAGGGCAGAATAACCCTTCGCAGGGAACCATGGGTCCCGGAATTCTACTTTCAGCTCCCTGATGCGGATTCCCACTGGGAAATGACCGAAGCGCTTTCGGAACAGTACAATGTTCATGAATGCCGGTTCGAGACCGTGTACGGTCCCTGCTGCGGGTATCGTACTGATGCAGGACGACAGGTAGCCGATGCAATACTGGAACAGACCTGTCATGAAGCCAGGTTATACAATGTCGATACAAGGCCTGACCACCGTTACATGGCCGAACATGCCCTGTTCCCGTGCGGGGAACCGGAAGAGTCCAGGTTTTCCCCGGACTTTTCACTCCCGGAAAGGGTCATGGAGATAGAAGTCCTGGAAAACCCGTATGCTCATGCGGAGTGCAGGCAGGTACGTGTAATTAATGGCGATCCAGGCAGGAAAGACCTCCTTTCCGGGGATGAGAAAACGGTTATCGACGATCTTTCCGGAATTGTCAGTTCATGTGACCCTGATGTCATCCTTTTTCCCGGAGCAGATATCTGGGCCCCGCGGATTGTAGCAAAGGCCCGGATTAATGGCCTGGATCCACCGTTCAGCCGGAGTGGAATATTCAGGAAGATCGAAGCAAAGTCATACATGAGTTATGGCAGGACCGAGTACCGTGAAGGCTCACTCATGCCGGATGGCAGGTTACTGATCGACACTCTTACGGGCTTTAATTACCGTGAAGGCGGGCTTTCCGGGGTAATTATCGCATCGCGGCTCACCGGCCTCTGCCCGAACCTCGCGGCACGGTTTACTGCCGGGACCCTGATCTCGGGTTATGAAGTGTACGAGGCCCTTCTGCGGGGGATCGCGGTGCCGTACCGGAAGACCGATGCTGAGGGCACCCGTAACGTGAATGCCCTCCGTGCCTGCGACCGGGGCGGAATGATGTTTCAGCCGGTGCCCGGGCTCTACGAAGACGTCTTCCAAGTCGACTTCACCTCCCTGTACCCGGCGGTCATCGTTCTGTACAACCTCTCCCCGGAAACGGTGGCCAACCCTGAAAAGCAGGGATTTCTCCCAGCGGTGCTTGCGCCGCTCCTGGAACTCAGGTACAGGACGAAACAGCTGAAAAAGACCGCCCCGGAGTACCGGGGGGCCGATTCGATCCTCAAGTGGATGCTGGTCACCTGTTTCGGCTATACAGGCTATAAGAATGCCAAGTTCGGAAGGATCGAAGTGCACGAGCAGATCACCACCCATTCGAGGGATATCCTCATCAGGTCGAAAGATATCGCCGAGGATGAGGGTGCAACAGTCCTCCACGGGATTGTTGACTGCCTGTGGCTTAGGGGGCCCGGACGCGAATACCTGAAGGCACGGATCGAGAAGGAAACCAGGCTGTGTACCGAACTTGAGTCCTACGACTGGCTGGTCTTCCTCCCGATGCCGGACGGTTTCGGGGCATATAACAGGTATTATGGCAGGCTTAACGACGGTTCTGTCAAAATCCGTGGTATTGCCAGCCGGAGGGGGGACACACCGGATTATATCAGGCATGTCCAGAACGGGATGCTCAAACTCCTGGGTACGGCGTCATCGCGGCACGAGATCAATGATGTTAGTGATTCAATAAGAGAGCTGTACAGGGACGCAAAAGAAGGGCTAATGACCGCTAATCCGCAGGAAATGGCAATCCACCGGCAGGTAAGCCGGCTTGATTATTCCCGTAACTGCCCCGAAGCATCGGCAGTCAGGGCATGCATGGTCGCAGGCATTCCGGTCTCGCCAGGTATGGAGATCGGGTATGTCGTCCGCGATGCCGGGAAATGGGCCGTGGACCTTTCATGGGAGGCAGAAGGGTTCGATAAGGCCTATTACCTGGTGCTGCTCGACCGGGCATGGCGTGAGATCGAATTTTCACTTAAGGAGGCAGCCAAGGGAGAGGTGGATACCGGGTGATTACATGGCAACCGGTACAGCCGGACGTATACTTCCTGCAGGTGCGGCTTACCCTTAAAATGACGCAGGTTGATCGTACCTGGCAGCAGATGTGGGGGTTGCCGGAGAGCCTTCTTTTCATTCATACCGATATCGTACCACAACATTATTGTAGGGAGAATGCGCTCATTCAATGCAGGGCAGGGAGGTACCGGGGATGACGAAAAAAACCACCAATACCAGTAAAAAGGCTGATGTCTACCGGGAAGCACTCGAACTGCACGAACGGAAACAGGGGAAACTTGAAATCCGTTCCAAGGTCCCGCTCAGGACCAGGAAAGACCTTGCACGGGCGTACACACCCGGGGTTGCCGCAGTATGCCGTGCCATTGAAAAAGACAAGGACCTTGCGTACCGGTATACACTGAAGGCAAATACCATCGCCATCGTTACGGATGGGTCAGCCGTTCTCGGACTCGGGAATATCGGCGGTTACGCTGCAATCCCGGTTATGGAGGGGAAAGCAATTCTTTTCAAAAAATTTGCCGATATTGATGCATTCCCTATCTGCTTTGAACAGTACCATGCAGGTTTTGCCGATGATGTGAAGAATATCGCACCGGTATTTGGGTGGATCAACCTCGAGGATATCGCCGCACCGAAATGTTTTGAGGTCGAGGAGGCGCTGCAGGATATAGGTATCCCGGTCATGCACGATGACCAGCACGGAACGGCCATCGTTATACTGGCAGCACTCCTGAATGCCTGCAAGGTAACAGGAAAGGAATTCGAGGACCTCAATATTACCATCTGCGGTGCAGGGGCTGCAGGATATGCAACTGCCAGGCTCCTGAAATGCATCGGGTACAACCCGGATTATTGTAAATCAGTCCACGATATCGTTGTCTGCGACACAAAAGGCATCATTCACCGAAGGCGCGAAGGATTGTATTCCAATAAGTACAAATTTATCCTCGCTGATGAAACGAACCGCCAGGGGAAGTCCGGGGATATCGCTGCCGCGATGGAAGGGGCGGACGTGTGTATCGGTGTTTCCGCTCCCGGGATTATTACCAAAAAGATGGTTCGATCAATGAACGATGACCCGATTGTCTTTGCCATGGCTAACCCCATCCCCGAGATCATGCCGGATATCGCATTGTCTGCAGGTGCAGCCATCGTGGGCACTGGGAGGAGCGACTTCCCGAACCAGATCAATAATGCTCTGGTATTCCCTGGTATGTTCCGTGGTGCCCTTGATGCATGTGCAAGGAAAATTACCAACGAAATGAAGGTGGCAGCAGCACATGCACTGGCAGACTATATTAAAAAACCTGCAAAGGACAGGATACTCCCGAGTATTCTTGACCGCAGGGTAACGGCAGCAATTGCAGGGGCTGTGAAAGAAGCGGCAATTGCAGGCGGATGTGCCCGAATGACCGCTGAATGACCGATTAATTGTTATCCTTTCCTTTTTT
>JALOPT010000208.1 GCA_025453715.1 Methanoregulaceae archaeon
TCTTTTTTCCACGGCTACATTTCCACCCCCTATTTTCTAATTCCCCTTCCAACCCTCCTTACGTCCCAAAAGGGGCAGGAGAGAAAAGAAATGTCAGATTTTGTCCAGACTGCAAACGTCAAGCGTTCGGTCCGTAACCTTACGACCAAGATCGCTGATGTTGCAGCCTTAAACACCCTTGTACAGGGTGTAATTGATACCAACGCATTCCAGTGCGTTAACCACGTTGTAGCCGGTGAGACTCATCCCGGTGTCAGCCGTGGAACACAGTCATTCGGGATCCGTGTGGTTTATGAAAACCCGACAACCTTGAAGAACATGGGTGTTGCAACTGCAAAGGCATCAACTGTAGCTGGTTATACCGCTGCATCGACTGCTCTTGTCGGAAACACAGCACTTGCGACCGCAATCGGTGGGGATCCTATCCAGGACACGGAAACCGAGGGGTATTCCATTTCGCTGAACTGCCATGATGCAAACGGCGAAGACTACACGGTCACGTTCACCCGGAAGGCAGTCACCATTTCGTCCTACGAGGACGCTGCGATTGTCGCCCGCGTGAATACCTGGGCCAACACAAAGCCCGCACTTGCCTGAACAGCTAACTGAACATGGGAGAGCCGGACCACCCCTGCTCCTTCTATTCTTGCCTCCCCGTTCGAGGAGGTCCACTATGGATATTGAAACAACGGCCCTGATCCTCGGCGTCGTTCTTCCGCTTTACCCTTCGCTTTTCCTGATTTATGAGAAAATCGGGAAATATGAGGTGATTTGTGCGGAGTTCGAGGCCCTGCGTGCGGAGCATGAGAAAATAAAAGGAGAACATCATGGATCCGGAATTAACCAACCTCATTGAAATTTTGATCACGCTCGCTGCTGCGTTCATCGCATATATGCAGCACATGAGAGCGACGAAAGCGAAGGCTTCGGCAAATGCTGCAGCTGAAACAACCAGCCAAGTACTGAGCTACTTCGACCCGACTGACGACACGGTGACCTCTGCACCATCGGTGGTTCCCGGCCGGTCGTATAAGATGACCGATAGCACGAAGAGATGGCTGACGTTCGACCACTCACCCATTGAGCAGGAAAGCCTTCTCCGGCAGGTGGCGGAGGCCGAAGCGGAGAGACTTGACACGTACACGATCACGGTCCCGTCTGCCTGGTATGATATTGAATACGGGCTCATCAAGGGCTCGGGAAAGATGGAGGCGAAATGATTAAGCGGCTTTCCCAGCGGAGGAAGCTGGTCATTGGCGGTTGCATTTTCGCTGCTGTAATACTTGGAGTAGCCTGCACCGGGATTACCCCGGCCCAGGCGGCTTCCTGTGATGTGTCGATTCAGGCATCGGGAGATCAGATGTTATCAAGTTCATCGGATTGGACCTGGACTGCATCGGACGGTGATTTGACTAATGTTCCTCCGCTCGGAATTGGGCAGGAGGTATTGAGTGGTGGGTACGTTGGCTCTGTCCTGGTGAATGGTCCAGGGGCGTACTCAGGAGATAGGTCGTTGTCGGCGGATGAAATACTCGAGTTTTCAACAGGCCAGAAGGTGGACAGTCAGGGACCCGGGATTTTAACTGAATCACTTATGGTTTACTCAGTTGGATCACCGTCTTCTGGGGTCACTTGTGGATCGGACTCGCTTGATATGGATGGAGCTAACTTCAGTAAATCTGCGTATTGTGAATATGCTGGGGCATCGACGATGTTCATGACAGATGCTTTGAATTATCATTCGGCGGGTGGCATTAGCCAGGGTGATACTGAGCTGCCGGATTCGCTGGCGATTGATATTTCATCGTCTGGGAATGGTTATGGAAGCTTTGCCACGGGTTCACGATCTCTGATTGGGATTGGGAATACTACAGCACTTGGGTATGTTCACACGACCTCGGAGAAGGTAGGAGCAGCTGGGAACTTTGTTGTGAATGGGAAGGCCAAATGGTCCTCATTCACCACACCTCTCTAATTTTCTCCAGGGTGACGATTTCCTCAGAGTTGATACGGATTTGCGACAGAGTAGTAGTTGCCCTTCGGGGCATAGACGGAGCAGGGAGGTTTAGCCACCTCCCAATTCTATTAAAAAAATCCTAATTCTATCAGGAATACTTTTTCATCTGAAAGAATCCATCGTCTCACTATGTCGAAACATCTCGTTTTATTAATCGCCGTTGCCCTGGTTGCTGTGACATTCGCCGGGTGCACGGGTGCAAGTGCAGATGATAACTTCAAAAATGCATGGAGTTCATCTGAGAAAGAGGTGATCTTATACGGAACCGATATCCGCCCTTACTTGGAACCCGATCACATCAATGTCAAGGCGATGTCAGATCGGTCTAAACAGATGATTACCACCATCGACAAAAATTATCAGACCATTTCAGACCTTCAGGTGAGTTCTAAATATACCGTTGCAAAACAGGAATATCTTGCTGGATTAAGCGATCTCCGTATGGCCTGTGTAGATTTATCGCAGGCAAGCGATGCCGGGGGTTTGAAAGCAGTGGGTCTTGTGGCATCATCAGCACCGTGGCTAAAAAGTTCACAGGAGAAGAGGGATAAGGTAAAGGCCGTTATGAATGGATAATAGTCTCGATATTTCCCACTATTAATTTTCCTCGAAATAATCAAAATCAATTTTTTTAATCTCGTATGTCTTCTCTGTTGTCACGGCGATATTATTGTCAATCATCAATTGAGCAAGATATTCACCGTCGATAAGCACAATTTTCTTATCGATTTTGGTAACATAATCCCGTGCATCCTGGGTTAATTGCGAGGTGGTAATCACGATCCCTTTTTTTGCCTTGTGCCCGTCAAGACTTCCAGAAAATGACTGAATTACCGGACGACCCACACTAC
>JALOPT010000051.1 GCA_025453715.1 Methanoregulaceae archaeon
ATATTCTGAGCGCGAAGCACAATCAGGCGTTTACGGCACAATTAATGCCGTTGATCTCCTATCCCTTCTCTTTTCATGATTTAAAATTTAACGTGGCATCAGGCCCCTGCATCATCACAAATCAGTGGGGGTAACTTTCATCATTTGCCATGCATAAAATATCCCTAATAATGCCTATTTTTTGTTTTTTAGGCTGAATTTAGCATTTATATTTCAACTTGGATTGATATTATTCAACAGAGATCTATTCATGCCAATGCGTATAAGACTTTGGTGTTTTCAGAAATTCAGCAGAATAATTAATACATAGGAATAGTCACAGGAGGACCGGGCAGGAGGGAGCTACCGGGTAAGAGGAACCACCGTATGAAAGGTATATCCCGCGACATGAAAAAAATAGGATCATGCATATCCGGTCGCTCCATGTTCTCCATGACTCATTTCCAACGGGGGATTTTTACCCGTTTAACCTTGAGATCTTCAAAAAGACCGATATTCTGCCGTTTAACCGGCCCATCACATTCTTCATCGGTGAGAACGGTACCGGGAAGTCGACGCTGCTCAGGGCAATCGCCCAGAGCGCCGGTATTCATATATGGGGAGAGCATGAGGGCAGGATCGATCGTCACAACCCGTATGAAGACCTGTTGTACCAGTCTATCCGGATCGAGTGGATGGACGAAAAAGTCCCAGGGTCCTTCTTTGCCTCGGAAGAATTCCACCATTTCTCAGAGATCCTTGATGCATGGGGCGCGGCCGACCCAGGTTGCCTGAAATATTTCGGCAACAGTTCTCTTCTTGTCAAATCCCATGGCCAATCGCACATGACTTTCTTTGAGAACCGCTTCAGGAGAAGAGGACTCTACCTGATGGATGAACCAGAGAATGCTCTGTCGCCCAAAAAGCAGCTCGAGCTGCTGCGGCTGCTGCGGCAGTTTATCATGCGGGGAGATGTGCAATTTATCATCGCCACCCACTCCCCAATCCTTCTAGCATTTACGGATGCGGTGATTTACAGCTTCGATACCAGCCCAATCCAGGAAGTCCGGTATGAGGATACAGAGTATTACCGGGTATATCGCGATTTCCTGAATGACCGGGAGAAATACTTGGAAGAATGAAACAAGGGGACAAGCCTTAAGGTTCCATCCATATCGGAAATATACCGTTGTCAAAAAAAGAAGGCAATACAACACGATTTAGTAGTAATTCGAAGTTATCCCCACAAAAAGTATATTGGGTAACTTTCATCATTTGCCGTGTATTGTCCAAGTGTAGTTGGTTATTTGTCATTAAGTCTTGTTGCCAGGGTAATGGTGACCTTCCGGGAGACCGATCCAACCCCTATCTTCTCCGGGTGGATCTCCCTCCTTACCCATCTGACATTTCCTGGCCCGGGAAATACATCCGGTGCAGGAGTCTGATAGACTAAAATGCCCCATATGGTTAAAAACAGATACGAACTGATCAACGTGGTTCTACCCGCACTTCATCTTTAACTGCCTTTGATACCACGAAAAACGCAAGTAACAGGATGAAGAAGACGACCACCACTTCGATTATTGGCGGGACATAATGTGCAATATAGTGAGGGACAACAAAAACCGCAACGAGTATGATGATTATCCCGAGAGCGATCAGTCCGATTCTTGTAAGGGTGTCGCGGGTTTCCATGTATAATGATTGAATACACAAGTGGGATATATACCTTATCCAGGAAATACCCAACTATTCAATCTGATAATTTTACCCGGTCTTTGGCAAAATGGAGGGGGATGGTACCGGATCCGGGTATTGGCGCCATCATGTACGGTTCCTGCGGCATCTGCCAGGTGGCTGGAAATAACAACCTATCATTCCCGGACTGATTCATCTGCTAATTTAAGATAATGATTGCTTCGCTGGAACAAGGTATTGCCCTGTTCCAGGTACGTCGAGGCGTTTGCATAATCCTTTGACAGTGCAAAAGACGCACTCTTTGAAAAGTAGTCTCCAGCAGTTCCCACGTCAAGTAGTCCAAGAAGATAGTTTGTTTTCCAGGCCTGGTATTTTGGCGAAACGTTCAGGTCCCTGATCCGGAAGTAATAATCACCTGCAAGAGAACTCAGCCTGGCAGAATCAGCCCCCAGCGCTCCAATATCATTCCGGTTTGCGTCATCTGATATTTTTGAGATTACCGGGCTTAAGGCCTTTCCCGCCTCTGCTCCGATTGCCAGTAGCTCTGCATCCTGATAGGAAGGTGAAACACCGGTGGCTTCATTCGGGCCTTTTACTGCTGCCGATAGAGGCAATTGGGGTTCCATAGGAGGAACCTGTGAAATACAACCTGAAATAATGGCAGCTACGGCAAGTAACACCAGGCCTGCACCCGGAATAGTGAAAGAGGGGTGTTTCATACCATTGCATGATAATGATTAGACAATAAACCCGCCTGTTTGAAAATCAATGAGGGAAGCGATTCAGGACAACGGGTGAAGGACCACTAATCCCAATTCCGGTACCTGAGCCAGGTACACTTTTTGGAAAAAATTGAAATCAGGCCGGTTTATTGCACGATAAATGTGATCGAATAGGTAGTATCCTTATCAGATGGTGGCATCCATCCTTGTTTCTTTACCCCGGAGAATTCCTGTGGCCCGGTCCCCGCCAGTTTCAGCAGCCACGATGCCGTACCACCTGCACCAGTCATACCCGGGTTTGAAGATACGAATGATTCCTCAATCAGTTCGATTCCCGGAGTGGTTGTTATATACCATATAAACCCTGTGGACCCGTTTTCAGGTAAACTGACCTGAATTATCTCATTTTGCGAAAGCGAGTAACTGTTCCCGTTATCGCTTTCATTATACACATGTGCCGGCTTCGGTATTTTTTCCAGCAACGCATATAGGAACTTCTTTTCACCCGGTTTAATCGTCACGTTGGCTGAATATGGCATGTATCCTGTCTTTTTAATCGATACCATGTGATTGCCGGAAGGGATAACGGTTAACAATGCAGGGCTGATTGCAATGGCTGTCCCATCAAGGTATATCGTCCCACCCTGCGGGTTGGAATTTACCTGGACCGAACCTGAATTGGGTTTCAGAGTTGCTTTCAATAGCGAGGTACGCCCCCCGGTTACGTTTACTGATGATTCCCAGTTGAGGTATCCGCTTTTTTCAATCCTGACCTGGTGCGGACCTGAAGGGATACCGGGGATAATGACATTCGTTGTTCCACTGCTTGCATTGTCGATGAATACCGTTCCACCTGCGGGGGATGACTGCACTGATATTGTCCCTGTTAAGGGTTTCAAAGCAGCATACACAGAACTCTTAAGCCCGGGTTTTACCGTGACATTTCCTGTCCAGCCGGCATAACCTGTCATAATTACCTCGACGGTATGGGACCCGGGTGATATACCGGTTATGGTGAGCGGGGTTAACCCGTTCACTGGCAATCCGTCAACCGAAACAGATGCCATCTGAGGCGAAGAAATTACCTGGATTGAACCAGGTTTCTGAAAAATATCAGGGTTCTGAACCGCAGGTGATACAGTACCGGCCTGGTCAGCAAATGCGATGCCGGTCAATGCGATAGCAATTCCGATTATTACCAGGGTAAGAATACCCAGCCTGATGTGTTTCAAATCAATGCCTCCATTTCCGAAGAGGAATTCAACAACCCCCCTTGTGAAATGATCAAGGGGAGTCGGGGATAAAACTTCCCATTTTACATTGGAAAAGATTAGTCATACCTAAATTCTGAACCGTAAGTCGTTATATTAGGAGTTCACACAAAAATCCGGGGTTATTTTAACCGGTCAAACAGCATCACCCCGCCGGAGGCGTAGACGGTGACGGATGCAAAGGCATATCTGCATACTCGTCAGTTTTTGAAATATATCATAAAATTTTGATGCAAAGACGGAGAGCAAAATCAAAATTCTTTTTAATAAGCATAGAAATATGAACATACCGATCAGGTGATCGAGGTCTTTGGAACTCTGTGAACAGCCCTGATCGTAAAAAAACTGGGGGGATAGATATCGATAATTTAGTGGAAAAGGAACTCCGGATGATACCGGAGGAGATTATTAAAGATGAGACATTCGACGAATTCTTACTCCGTGCCTACAGCCAGCTGACCCCGGAAGAGCAGATACAGGTCAGGCGGAGATATTAGAAGCCCTCTTTTTTCATCTTTACCGGTTTGCATTCATTTTCGCCCGAATGACGGGGTATTTACGGGTTGAAATTAAAGAAACATCTATTACTGCCTTGCCGGTAAGGCGCAGCCTGAAATTTACAAGAACAACAGGTCACCCCTGCCTGGGAAGTTGTGTTCCAGGCACGCAGCATTACTCGGGTCCTGAAAGAAGAGGTGGCATTGCTGATATCTAGCCAGGGACATTCTATCATGGTCAGACCGGATTGTTTTTCATGCTCATGTGAATGCACGCGCAGTTATGAAATTCAAGGCGGTCTGAAAATATCGTTCCTGATTACCAGGAAAGCACAGGATATCACCAGGGAGTAATCGTACCCATATACCGTCAGGCGTATATGGTGTCCGGACTCATATTGCAAAAAAGGAGTTATATAACGTGCAGGAGAAGGTTGTAGGATGAAAAAGGATCTGCTCATGTGGGATGAGACGCTCTTCCGGGACCCCGAGGTCTTTGAGATTGATTATGTGCCAGAGCAGTTTAATTACCGCGATGACCAGATAAAAGAACTCGCCTTCCAGATCAGGCCTGCACTCCGGGGTGGCCGGCCACTTAATACCGTCTGCCGCGGTCTCCCCGGGACGGGTAAAACGACCTGCGTGAAGAAACTCTTTGAAGAGATCACGACAACAACCAAAAAAGTCCTTCCGGTCTATATCAACTGCCAGATCGATAATACAAAATTTGCAATTTTCTCCCAGATTTACCGGAAACTTACCGGTCATCTGCCCCCGCCTTCAGGGACCTCCTTCAAGACAATTTTTGATGCAATTGCCCGCATGATCATAAAAGATGAAATTGTCCTGCTCATCTGCCTGGACGATGCAAATTACCTCATGTATGAGAACGAGATAAACAATGTCCTGTACCCGTTGCTCCGTTCATACGAGTCCTTCGAAGGTACAAGGATCGGGGTAATCCTGATCCTTTCCGATATGGACGTCGACCTCTCCCGTTCCATTGATGCACGCGTTTCATCTGTCCTCTGCCCGACTGATATCTATTTCCCACCATATTCCGAGGAGGAGGTCCGCACGATAATCAGCGAGCGTGTAATGCAGGGGTTCTACCCGGGAGTCATCAGTGCAGACATGATGAGCCTGGTTGTTGCCCAGACCCTGAAAGGCGGGGACCTCAGGGTAGGGATAGACCTGCTGAAGCGGGCGGCACTGAGCGCTGAGCGGAAGGCCAAGCGCGCAATAGAACGCGATGATATATGCGGGGCCTACCTGCTGTCCCAGTACCTCCACCTTTCATTTTCATTAAAATCCTTGAAAACTGAGGAGCGGGAAATCATAAAAAAACTCGCAGAACTTGCAAAAGACAAAAAAGACATGATCGCAGGGGATGTTTACAAAACAATCAGGGAATCTACCGGGATCAGCTATACAAGGTTCTATGAAATGGTAAAAAAATTTGACCTGATGAGGCTTATTGACCTGGAGTACCGGAGCGGTACCGGTGAGAAGGGTAGGACACGCGTGATCACTCTCCGCTATGACCCGGTAAAAGTGATCGAATACCTTGCCTGAACCAGATCATTTTAACAAATCTTATCTATTACCCAACCATTTTTTATGGTACAGGGGGACTTCACGTGCTCAGTGTGAACGAATTTGCGCTCGAAATTTTTGATTATTTAGCTGACGAACCAGAACAATATAATGTTGCGTACCATGAACTCGATAATGGTGCGAGAATTGTAGACTGCGGGGTCAGTACCCGTGGTGGATACGCCGCAGGACGTGCATTTACCGAGATTTGCATGGGCGGTCTTGGAGAGGTCAATTTCAGGATGGGAAAAGTCAATGAGTTCCCGGTCCCCTTTATTGATGTTTTCACAGATTTCCCCTCGATTGCATGCCTGGGGTCCCAGAAGGCGGGTTGGACTATCAAGCACAACAACTACTTTGCCATGGGCAGCGGCCCGGCACGGGCGCTTGCATTAAAGCCCAAGCACACGTTTGAGGTGATTGATTACCAGGATGAATACGAGGCGGCGGTCATCGCGCTCGAAAGTGATCACCTTCCGAACGGGGCCGTGATGGAGAAGATCGCGGAGGAATGTGGCGTCGATGTGGCGAATGTCAGCGCGGTGGTAGCACCAACCGCGTCACTCGTCGGATCAGTCCAGGTTGCAGGGCGGTGTGTAGAGACCGCAATATACAAGCTCAACGAGCTGGGTTTTGATACACGGAAGGTCACCGCAGGAATGGGGTCGGCCCCCCTCCCACCGGTTAAAAAGGATGCAACCAAGGCGATGGGAACTACAAACGATGCAACCATCTACCACGGACAGATCATGCTCACCATGAGGGCACCTGAAATCAAGGATTACCTCGAGAAGATCCCGTCCAACAAGTCCAAGGGTTATGGAAAGCCGTTCTTTGAGATTTTCAAGGAAGCAAAATTTGACTTCTACCAGATTGATACATCATTGTTTTCACCAGCGGAGGTTATCATCAACGAACTTACTGACGGTATAATGTACCACGTCGGCAAGGTCAACCCCGAGGTAACCCTGAAATCCTTCGGGCTCATCTGATTTTTTTAAATTCTTTTTTTAGTGCAGCGGTTCAGGTAGTATTTATTGGACCTGGAGCAGATTCTTTTCATGATGTCCCCGGATAACCGGCACAAAGAGGCTTGGGACTCTGATTACCGCACGAGGGGCAGGTTATGGGGCGGCACCCCTCCATCCCTTCCAGCGCTTCCCGAGGGTTCCAGAGTCCTTGAGCTCGGCTGCGGGAATGGAAAGAACCTTCCCGGGATGATTGGGAACACCTGGGATATTATTGCAATGGATTATTCCCTGAAGGCACTTCAACTCTGCCGGCCGGTCATCCATGAATCAGGGCGGGTGCATTTTGTTGCCGGTGATGCAATTATTCTTCCGTTCAGGGATTCCACGATCGATGCTGTATTTTCCCTGCATGTCACCGGGCACTTGTCTGAAACGGGGCGGTCTAAGATAGCCGCCGAAGCATCGAGGGTGCTGAAAACTGGTGGAAAGGTCGTATTCAGGGATTTCGGGGTAGATGATTTCCGTTATGGGAAGGGGGAAGAGATCGAGCCCGGTACATTTCGCAGGGGGACAGGATCATTCACCCATTATTTCACAACTGACGAAGTTTTCCAGCTATTCAGTGCTTTCAACCTGATTTCAATTTATGACCACCGCTGGTCCATGAAAGTTAAAGGGTTGGATTACCAACGGAGTGAAATTGTTGGCATATTTGAAAAGTAAGGATTATTGAATGTTTTTTTAGTCACACAGAGTTTTTTTAAAGGGGTATATACCTGATCCACAAGACAGGATCCAGTGGGTTGAGAGTTTTTCCACCCCATCAATCAACAACATTATTACCAGAAGGGTCAAAACTAGTAAGTCAGTTCAGGGCCCGTGGTCTAGTCGGTTATGACGTCGCCCTTACACGGCGGAGGTCGCCGGTTCGAATCCGGCCGAGCCCATTAAATTGGACAATATTTAGACTTGCATCTGACGATGCAGGTACATAAATTATCCGATTGTCCATTAAAGACGCCTCAAGCGTTTTGATTCGTTTTTCGAGGTTTTTATTATGTATAATTAAAAAATAATGGTTGTCATCTGTAACCTGTTGTGCAACATCAATGTCAAAGGTGAACGTTATAGATTGCTAGACCGTCATGCAATAAAGCGAAATTTTACAACATTACTGATGCCAGTCAATTTTTAAGAGCGGTTAAAAAAATCATGAAAAATACATTTATTGGACCTTAAATTTGTATCAGATCAATTTATGCCGTTTTTTTTGAAAATTATTTTTTACCGGTACCCTTTTGCAAGGCTGAGTATTTCCTGGATTTCGATATCATTCTCCACTAAGTAGATGATATGGCGTTTTGTCCGTTCGATTGCCCTGTTGGGGTTCATATGTTCCCGTATCGCATCCCTTACAAATGCACTGATATCCTCATACTCCCCGCTATCAACGAGAGCCTGGATCTTCTGCTTCAGTTCTTCACCCACCCTGACCCGGATGGTATCATTCGGTGTCTCAACCAACGCCTACAACCTTCCTACATTGTGTTCCATTTTATCATATATATAATCACCATTTTGTAGCACATTATACCACATTAAACTGTGTGTGTTATATCGTATTCAATTGTGGCACATGATAACATTAAAAAATTCCAGGATGATCTTGATAGTTGATAAGGGGTTTTTGTAACCAGGGATTTTGATCGAGAATAATTATTTTTCCCCACTGACAGGCCTGATGACAAATTTACAGTGATCATCACCCATGGCATAACAACGGAGCTCAGTTGTCATATGACCTACCCCAAAATGGGCTGAAAACACCGCTTCAAGGATTCCCGCATCAAATGCACATGCCGGTCGCCCCAGGTAGGGCAGGTCATCGCACTCAAAACAATCATATACGATCAGTGTCACAGGAGAACGGTTTTCCACCACAATCTGGCCGAGGTTATGCTGTTTCCAGAACTTTACCATTTTATCAAGCAGAACTGAAATGTCAGGACTTGCGATTGAAGCATACAACCCCTGCCCTATCCGGAAGCCGGCTTCACGGAGTATCGGGTCAATATTGATTCCTCTGGACAACAGGGTAACCCTGATAGTCCGGAACATCATTTTGTAAAAGATGGAGGGATCCCCACCCTTAAGGAACGAGGCAACCATCTGCACCTGGTCATCATTGTCTGTTTTTACCTGTGAAGAGATCTCACCAAGGAACCGGGAGCGGATGTAAAAAATCTTCCTCCTTGAGTCCGAAAGGTCCGGTTTCTCACCGATAATTCCCTCTTTTAATAGTGCCCTCAGGTGTGCAGAGATGGTGGACTTGGCTTTCCGGGTTACCTGGACGATCTCCTGGAATGACAACTCCCGCCCGTTCAGGACTGCGAGGATCTGGCTACGGACAGGTGACTCAACAGTCCGGATGCCATCTTCCGTGGCGAACAGTCCGATAGTCGGGGAAGGTCCCGATTGTGCAGATATATCCGTTTCAGCCTTCATTCAGAGCCCCTTGCGTGATTACCACTATTATGATATCTGACGGGTACTACTAAAGCATTCGGCAGTCAATGGAACAACATATATTATAGTGATAATAACAACTATCACTGTAAGCCAATAAAGCATTATATTAAATTATTATGCAGGTGTCATGTATTGATCCAGATGGAAGATGAAGTAGCTCGGATACGGGATCTCCTGAAGGAGCACCCAAAGGGGATGACAATTGAAGAGATATCCCGCCTTTTACCCTTAAACAGGACGTCCACAGCTAAATATTTAAATACGCTCCTGATCTCCGGGCAGGCTGATATGAGAACATATGGCCGTGCCAAAGTTTTTTCACTCACCCAGAGAGTCCCGTTATCCAACCTGATGAGCCTGTCATCCGAGCTTATCCTGATCCTGGACAGGGAGCATACGAT
>JALOPT010000209.1 GCA_025453715.1 Methanoregulaceae archaeon
TACTCGATACTCCTGAAAAAAATACTGAAGGTTATGATTCACCGGAATATGGCGCAGTAACTGGCCCGGATAAGGTAGGACCTTATATAATTTGTACTGTTGACGGGATGCACTCACGTCTTTCAGATTTTCCATTTCTTGCTGGTTTTCATGTTACCCGTGCCACGCTGAGAGATGTCTATGTTATGGGTGCGCATCCGGTGATGCTGTTCTCTGATATCCATGTGGCTGATGATGGGGATGTAGCCAAAATATTTGATTATACGGCAGGTATTACGGCAGTCGGGGAGGTAATGGAAGTCCCCCTGGTCACAGGATCAACCCTCAGAATAGGCGGCGATATGGTGCTCGGAAACAGGATGACCGGGTGTGTCGGTGCAGTCGGTATAGCCAGGCACCTGACTGCTAGGAAAGAAACAAAACCGGGGGATGTTATCCTCATGACTGAGGGGGCTGGAGGAGGGACGATTGCAACGGCAGCGCTCTATTCAGGATTCCCGGAGGTTGTTGATGCAACAATTAACCTTAATTTTCTCCTTGCATCAGAAGCCCTTCTCGCAAGTGATGCGCTAAAAAAAATACATTCGATGACCGATGTTACAAACGGGGGTCTTCGCGGGGATGTATTTGAGATGGCGGAAACGGCAGGTTGCCGGATAATTATCGATGAGAAGGAAGTCGCGTCCCTCGTCCAACCTGATGTCGCGAAGATGCTTCTGGAACTATCGATAGACTACCTGGGCGTCTCCCTTGATGCGTTGCTGATTACAGCCCCGCGGTCTGCGGTGCCCGAAATTACAAGCGTCATCAAGGCAACAGGGGTTACCATAAAGGAAATCGGAAGGATTGAAGCCGGTGACCCTGAATCGGTATTAGTAACTGGTGGCAGGGAACACGACTTTTCTCCCCGGTTCCGTGAGGCAGCGTATACTCCCCTGAAAAAGGTAGTCGAGTCACATCAGTTTGACTTTGAAGAGATGAAGGTAAAAGTCCAGAGGGCTGCAGATGCGGCAATTGAGAAAAAACAGCGGGTTATTGAACTGATAAGGCCGAAAGCGTAACTTCCATTTCCTCCCTGTGATTAAGAACGAACCTTCCGCGTCGTTAAATGGGTTTCATACCACTTGCGCAGATATTATAGGCGAGGTAGGGAATGTTCCGTTCAACAAAAGGTTCAATTTTTTTTGCAATATCATATATCGGGCGGGCAAGGTTATAGTGTGCAAACGAGCACCGTTTAACCTGCACATTGCTGAATCCTGCCATATTCAAGAGCTGGTCCATCTCCTCAACTGAGTAATACCGCTCCCCGAAAGCCCCGAAACAGGCCTTTTTTATGTTCATTGCCTCACTAATCTGGTATATTGCAGGAAGACCCCTTGTGAACAGGTTCCTGCCAAGTGTGCAGATGGAAATAAAACCTCCCGGCCTGAGTACCCGGTATGTCTCAGACAAGGTTTTTTCCGGGTGTTTCAGGTAAGAAAATGCAAGAATGCTTGATACAGCATCGAAAGAACCTCCACGAAAAGGAAGAATTTCAGCGGTTCCAATAGTAAAATCGCTGGAGCAGCACCTGTCAGATGCTTTCCCTATCATACCCCGGCTGATATCAATACCCACAGCTTCACCACCTTCATTTACGTAATGGCGGACAAAAAGCCCTGTCCCACATCCAAGGTCAAGAAGCCTGCCCCCCTTTGGAAACCTTTCCATGACGTGGCGGCTGATATGGTTATAGTAGAATTTTCCACGGTTTGCGTCGTAACGATGGTCATAGACTTCTGCCACTTCATCGTAATGGGTCCTGACCTTGTGAACTGACGTCGTCACTCGAAAACCTCGTTAATTATTCTTGCAGCAAGTGCATTGAGCTGAATATATTCATTGTTGCAGTGACCTATCAAGTAGTCGGTATCAGCGAGAGCACAGGCAATCCGCGGGTGATTATACTCCCGTTTTAGTACTTTGCGGAGTTCAGCAAGCACTTCACCAGCAGTAAGACCATATTCTATCATGAGAGATTCGATACGCCGGTTCGCCGAAGCCCCGTCACCAGCTGCAATAGCCGAATATATTGCCGAAGCCACCATGCCGGCCTCAGTTTCCCTGAATTTTGCAAGGTCAAATGGATCACCCGATTCGGCGGCTACCTGGAGGAGCATTACCGATCTCCGGAGATCCCCTCCCGAGTCCTGGACGATCAGGTCGATCTCATCGTCGGTACAGCAACGCTCCGGCTTTTCTTTTGCAAGTATCCCCCTTAAGCAGGCAGATGCCAGGTCCGGGGAAACAGGCCCGAAAAAGAACGGGATACAACGGGATGCAATTGCAGGAATGATTGCTGCAGGGTGGGTAGTACAAAAGACAAAACGGCAGGTCTTACTGTAACGCTCCATTGTCCTCCTGAGTGATGACTGGGCATCACGGGTGAGTGCTGACGCGTCATCGATTACCATCATCTTGAACGGTGCATCAAGCGGCTGGAGTGATGCATACCACCGGATTATATGTTTAAAATTATTTATCAGGCTCTCGTCTTTCCGGTAAATATGTGCATAACGTTCATCCTCCTCAAGATACTTTTTTCCAAGGAGAAACAGGTCGGATGCGTGCATCACGGTACAGTTCTCAACCCAGTGGTCACCGTAGAGTCTTTTTGCAACACATTCAACAGCTACGCTCTTCCCGGTACCGTGCGGACCGCTGATCATTAGGTGTGGGAGGGACCCGCTGGCAGCAAATGTCTGGAGATGTTTCACCACCCGGTCATGGCCGACTATCTCTTCGAAAGTAGCAGGACGGTATTTTTCAATCCAGAG
>JALOPT010000210.1 GCA_025453715.1 Methanoregulaceae archaeon
CCTGAAGGGTTGGTACACAAGTCACATTGCACCTGACTGGATGGAGATACGAGACCAGACAATGTACCTCCTCCAGAAAGAGATCGAGCTGCTGGAGATCGTACAGCTCGTCGGTCCTGATGCACTCCCCGAGAGCGAAAAGCTGATCCTCGAGGTGACAAGGATGATCAGGGAAGATTTCCTGCAGCAGAGTGCGTACAGTGATGTTGATTCCTATTGTCCACTTGATAAACAGTACTGGATGCTTAAGATAATCCACACGTTCCACCGGGAAGCATCGGCCAAGATGGGACAGGGAGTAACGCTGAAACAGGTGATGGGGATCCCTGAACGGAGCGAAATTTCAAGAATGAAGGAGGTTGCCGATTCAGCACAACTCCAGGTGTTAACCGGGGCCATCGCTGACCGGATGAAGTTACTGGAGGTGGAATAATAATGCCAGGCTTTGACCTTTCAACCAGGGAATACCGCTCAGTCTCTTATGTCTCCGGGCCGTTGATCTTTGTCGAAAACCCGCGCAACGTCGCATTTGGTGAGACAGCAATTATTACACTTCCCTCGGGTGAAGAGCGGACCGGCCAGGTGCTTGAAGTCTCACGTGAACTTGCCGTGGTACAGGTATTTGAAGGGACAAGCGGGGTTGATAATTTAAAGACGGCGGTCCGCTTTTCAGGAGAACTTCCCCAGATTAACGTCTCACTTGATATGCTGGGCCGGGTCTTCTCAGGTGTTGGAAAGCCGAGGGACGGGAAACCGGATATTATGGCAGATGAAACCGTGGATATCTCCGGTATGCCAATCAACCCGTACTCCCGCGATAAACCTTCAGATTTTATCCAGACCGGTGTGTCAACAATTGACGGGCTTAATACGCTTGTAAGGGGGCAGAAGTTACCAATTTTTTCAGGTTCCGGTCTTCCCGCAAACAAGCTTGCCGCACAAATCGCCCGGCAGGCAAAAGTACTCGGGAGCCAGGAGCAGTTTGCAGTTATATTTACCGCGATGGGCATTACCCATAAGGAGGCATCGTTCTTCATGAAGGACTTTGAGGAAACAGGAGCACTCGAACGCGTGGTGTTCTTCCTCAACCTGGCGGATGACCCGACAATCGAGCGGATTGCTACCCCGAGAGTTGCCCTGTCAGTCGCCGAATACCTCGCGTACCGCCATAACCTTCATGTACTTGTCATATTGACTGATATGACCAATTATTGCGAAGCTCTCCGGGAAATTTCCACGGCCCGCGAGGAAGTACCCGGCCGGCGAGGCTATCCAGGTTACATGTATACAGACCTTGCATCCATCTACGAGCGGGCAGGAAGGATTAAAGGTAAAAGCGGGTCCATAACCCAGTTACCGATCCTCACCATGCCTGACGATGATATTACCCATCCGGTCCCTGACCTTACCGGGTATATTACGGAAGGGCAGATTGTTCTTTCGCGTGACCTCTTCCGCCGCGGTATTGATCCCCCGGTGGATGTCCTCCCCTGCCTTTCCCGCCTGATGAACCTTGGGATTGGAATGGATAAAACGCGGGAAGACCACCGGAATGTTGCTGACCAGCTCTATGCCTCATATGCATACGGGCGTGATCTCCGGAGACTCGTTGCCATTGTAGGTGAGGAAGCGCTGACGGATCTTGACAGGAAATACCTGAAATTTGCCGACGATTTCGAGCGAAAATTTATCTCGCAGGGATCAGAAGACCGGAGTATTCACCAGACGCTTGAAATCGGCTGGGAGTTGTTTGCAAGTCTTCCGGAAGAGGAATTAAAGCGGGTAAAACTTGACTATATCAAAAAATATCACCCGGCACACAGGGCGGGATGAACCATGGAGCAGGTCAACCCGACAAGGATGGAACTCCTGAAGAAGAAGACCCAGATCCGCCTGGCTGAGCAGGGGAAGGACCTGCTACGCCAGAAGATGGACGCCCTGATCAACGAGTTTTTCAGGATTATGGGGACCGTATCACGTTCTCGTGACGAACTTGAAGCGATTGCAGAAAACGCCCAGCGCTCGCTCGTCATTGCACAGGCCGTTGATGACAGTATCGCCCTACGATCCGCCTCATTTGCTACCAAGCGTCATATTGCCCTTGACATCCATGGCAGGAATATCATGGGTGTCCCTGTCCCGGTAATTGAAAAGAAAAGCCTGGTATTGAGTGTCCTCGACAGAGGGTATAGCATTACCGGAGTATCCGGGCGGATAGATGAAGTAGCAGAAAAGTACGAACATGAACTCGACCTGATCACCGGTCTTGCAGAGACAGAGACTGCACTCCGCCGCCTTGGAGAAGAGATCCAGATGAACCGGAGGCGTGTCAATGCGCTTGAGCAGGTCCTGATCCCCGAATTGCAAAGGCAGGCAAAGTACATCCGGATTACTATCGATGAGCGTGAACGGGAGGACCTGTTCCGCCTTAAAAAAGTGAAAAAGATCCTCGAAAGGAAGAAGAAAAGCCGGAAAAAAATGTGACCTGAAAAAAGGTCAGCAGGGGCAGCAGATCCCACGCGCATTATTATACAACTTTTTTCGTCGTCCCTGTTAGGATTGCTGTAACATCATTGATAGCCTTTGTATCGGTTGAGTCCTTACCCTTTGATACATTCCCAATCTGGATAATGTGCAGGACATCGGTATATTTCAGCTGGGAAAAGGCCGTGGGGAAAATGGTCCAGGTTTATTCCAGGTTTGCCTGAGTCCGGAAAACTGATAAAGTCGGAATGGCGGTTATACACCACTTGAAAAATCAAAATGATATCATCGATCCCGGAAAATTGAAGGCCGGCATCAGGAC
>JALOPT010000211.1 GCA_025453715.1 Methanoregulaceae archaeon
CAGAGGACCTCCGGTCACCAGCTTTCAAGAGTGGAAGCTATGCAGTTGGTATCGGCGCATTCGGACCATCACCTGGCGATTGTCTTGGAGCCCTTGGAAACATGGTTGTTGCGGGAAACATGATTGGGTGGGTACCACCTGGCGGTGGTGCTGCAGATTACATCCTTACAGGTAATGGACTTCAGCCGGGAGAAGAGGACATGGGGTTGAATAGGGAAATACCAGGGGTATTTTGTGCGTGTTCAATGGTTTTGGAAGGGGACACGCATGAAGTACTGCTGATTGAGCAACGTACCAGTCCCGGTAAAGAAATCCCGCTCGGGGATATCTATTCATTGATCTGTACTCGTGGAAAAGAACGGGGATCGCGTTTCAATGGTGTTATTGCAGTTAAAATCCTAGCCCAGGTCTGCAGTTATGAAACGGTGATACTCGAAAAGTCACCCACGGAGGCCAACAGGCCGAAAGACCGCGACACGATTGGGTCAAACGGTAACTATCATGACTGGTTCCGGATGCATAAGAAACACCTTAGAAAAGAAGAGACCCTCGTAAGTTTTGGAATCCTCTATGACAAGTCGGTGATAAATAGCGTGGATCAGGAAATTATCAGACCCGTTTTTCCGGGAGGTCTTTCACCTGGCAAAAAGAATATGCTCTCGGATACTATTGGGATCTCATTCAGGTCCCTGAATTGGGATGCGGAAGCCGATATTAACCAGGAAATAATAAAAATCGAATCAGAAGGCGAAGTTACCGGGGTCTATTACCTGACTACTGATACGCGTATCACAAAAGCAATAGTTGGGGTTTCGTATATAGACCGGCTGCAGCGTGATGACGGGGTGGTTATTGAATTTGAAGCGCCATGTCCGGAATGGAATGAGCAATATGCAAAGATAACTCAGGAACTTCACCAGGGGAGTGAAAAAGTCACCCTGTCCCGGATTTCCGGGGGATTTAGCGGCTCTCTTGTTTTCCGGGCCAGTGTAAAAGACCGGTCAGGAAGGACTCAGATGCCATTCGTGATGAAACTCGGGCCATGGTCTATAATCTGTGACGAAATCCGGGGATATACCGATTACGTGGAGCGATATATCCTGAACAATTCCACCAGGCTCATCCAGCACCGCAAAGTCGGAGAAGCAGGCGGCATATTGTATAACTTTGTTGGAATCGGTGGCCCATCCAGTAAATTAATCTCACTTGAAGAATACTATAAATCAAATCCTCCCGAAAAAATTGAGCTCACTTTTGACCACCTTTTCCGGGTCGTGCTCAATAACTGGTATGGCCAACCGGTACGGCGTGATATTGCATTATACCAGGAGTACCAGAGACCCCCGTTGTATGAAAAATCCAGGGAATATGCCATGGAACATTTCGGAGTCACTGCATCCGACCAGGATATTGAACTTCCCTGCAACCTTGGTACATCAGTAAACCCGCTGTATTTTATCGAAAACATCATCCCATCGCGGATAGCTGAAGTTAGTCCCGGGTACAGTGCCCCGCAACACGGTGACCTGAACCTGAAAAATATCCTGCTTGACGATGATGGGCATATGTGGCTTATTGATTTTTCAGATACACGGGTTTCCCACAACCTTCGGGATATAGCAAAGATGGAGTCGGTTATTCGGAATGAAATGATCTCGTTTTCATCAGATGAAGAAATATGCAGGATCGCGGATTGGGATCGACACGTTATCGCCTTCAGAGACCTGGGCGATATACCCGCAATACCAGACCAGGACCTGCCTGGTGATGTGGAAAAGGCATTCAGGATAATCAGGAAGCTCAGGTATTTTGCAAATCTGGTCACGATACTGGATAAAGATCCTGACCAGTACCTCATTGCATTACTCTGGTATACCCTCCCGGTCCTGTGGTACAGGAGCGTTGGAGAACACGGGAAGAAGTATGCATGGATCACAGCATCCCGAATTTGTGAACGCCTGATAAATAACCGGGAAAATTAAAAATTCCAGCATTGTCCCGGAAATACAACCAAACGACTGGTGAAAATTCTCAAGGAAGTAGTGGATTCGTAAAAAATTGGAGTGATTAATGTTATCTGTCAATCCTGAGGGAATAGGTTGTCCGGGGTCAGAATTCGTTTTGTAAGATAAAACCGGTTTTTAATTATTTTCCAGAAGATCTATATTCACACACGGTCATTTACATTTTCGATTACCCTTTACCATCACAGCTGTTACATTCTCCAGCGATTATATAATAATTAGCCATTTATTATCGTATAAGTGTCAATAAATATTGGTGCAGATGACGGATGACGATGACAGTATGGAGTGTCAGCAGTGCGGTATCTGCTGCAAAGTGTTCGGCGATTCGATATCACCGACATCAGAGAACATCTACCATTGGCTTACCAATAACCGGTCAGACATTCTATGCCATTTTTCTGCCTGTTTTGCGAATAGTAAATGGAAAAACTGCGCCGAATTACACCCTGATGAAATAGGTTCCATCATAACAGTTGAGATGAGGGACCCGGAAACGGGAATGCTGGTGAGTTCATGCCCTTTTCTTATGCGGGTATCAAAAAAGCGATATATCTGCTCTATTCACGCGGAAAAACCAGATATGTGTAACAACTATAAACCATGGATATGGGGGGAAACGTACCTGCGAAGGTGCAGGACAATCGTTGACCGGGAACATACAACCTCGTGGCAAAACGAACATACAGATTGAGATCCCCGGACCAGGGAAAAACGGTGCAACCCAATGGAATCAGGAAGACGGGGATT
>JALOPT010000212.1 GCA_025453715.1 Methanoregulaceae archaeon
TCCAAGGCCAAGGAACAGATAATTGGGTTGTTCTCTGCCATCTTTAATCTTCTTGTAAAGTGTCAGTACTTTATTTTAATTTATTCCAGCGAAAGGGTGATTTGAATTTTTCAGAAGTTGGACAAATGATCCGGGTGAATTATTTGGGAAAAAGTATTCTATAGGAATTCAAGCTCCACGAATTTCCCTTTCTTCATTGCAATTGATGCGATGGCAAGGTCCTGGATAGCCAGGCCTGTTGAGTCAAAAATTGTGATCTGCCCGCTGCTTGTCCTTTTTTTACGTCCCAGGACTACCTCACCAAGGGTCCCTGAAATCTCTTCAGGAGAGAATTTCCCGTCCCTGATCGGTACATTTATCTCACCGGAATGGACCGCCTGCACCGGGTCATCTACGATTACCATTGCCCGCTCAAGAATTGAAGGGTCAAGTTCCTCTTTTCCTGGTGCATCAGCCCCGATCGCATTGATATGTGTCCCCTCATGGACCCAGTCATTCATTACGATAGGACTTCGTGAAGGGGTCGTGGTGACAAGTACATCGCAATCACAGACAAAGGGAAGTGTCCCTGCCCTGCAGTTAAAACGGGAAAATTTTTCTGCAAATTTATATGCAGATTCTTCTTTACGGCTCCAGACCCTGACCCCCGTTACATCGGTCTCGCGTGATATCGCCTCGAGCTGTGCTGCTGCCTGCCGCCCGGTACCAACAAGGCCAACCGTCACGGATTTTTTCCCTGTAAGGTACCTTGTTGCAATTGCCCCTGCAGCACCAGTCCTTAAATCTGTAAGACCAGTGGCATTCAGGATAGCCAACGGTAGACCTGTCCCGACATCAAGGATGATTGTAAGGGCCATTACAGACGGGAGACCCTTTTGCGGGTTCGTGGGGTGGACATTGACACATTTTAACCCGGCCAGGTGCTCTGCAGGCAGGTAGGCAGGCATTGTCCTGAAGTCTCCCTCTGGAAACGTAATATACACTTTTGGGGGCATCTGAACGTTTCCCATTCCATGTTCCCTGAACGCTGCTTCAACGGCAAGATTTATCTCGTGAATATCAAGTCCGGACTCCGGCCTTGGATAATACTTCATGATGTTTTCTATTCTCCTGCCCGGGTTACCGGGATGTTCAGAAAAGAAATAGATCCGGATAGCCTAATATCTTACCTTTGTCCGAATATTTCAACAAGGGAATTTCTCTGGTCAGGGAAAAAATATATGATGTTTGGAGATAGTAAAACGCAATTGTCCTGTTGTAAAATCGTATTACCCGGTCGTCTATCTCCCGGTCTCAACAGCAGGTCTGCTCCTTACAAGGTGGAATCTTGTTTAACAACCGATTCCAGGATGCGGGGATAGTCCCTCTGTATAAACCCTCATGGAGGAAGAGGACAACGCAGTAAAGCGACAAAAACTTAAAAGACCGGCTTTTATACCCGTTTAAATGCTGGATTCAAAAAGTTCATGAAAAAAATAGCCGTCTTATCGTTCAATTATTGTTTTCAATAATCACATTCGCATACCCGGACCCGTACCAGGTGGTGCACCGGCAGCACCCGGATACTCCTGTCCCGTAATAGCATGCGCACATGGTGGCCGGCAGAGATACGATAACAAATCCTTTCCCCTCACAGGCCGGGCAGGGCATAAAGCCAATATTTCCATCTCCCCTGCAATACGCACAACTTTTCCTGGCAGGTTTTGTCATTTCCGTGCTATTCTTGTTATCCTGATCTGAAATAAAACTGCGGCAAAGGTATAATCACTACCAGGTACCGATAAGGCCGCGTTAACTTCTTTAATGGACAGTGAAAACTGAACATTAAAACCAATTTATACAGGTGGCCCGTTACGGGTTTTTTCAATGATGATTCATTATCCCCATCCTCACGTGGTTCTTTCATGGGGATACCTGTTGAATGAAGAATAATCGATTTTTCCCTTGCGCTCCCCGGTACATATCAATGTGATTAATAGTTGCTGCCAACCCATTATTTCTTCATACCTGTTGTGCAGAGGATTACAACATGATTACTATAGTCCCAAAACCAACCGATTCTGTTGGTGATAATTCAACCTTAATGGTCACTGAAGAACTCACCAAAGCTGGTGTAGCCTTCCAGTTTCTTAACCTGGACCTCATCGACCCTCTTTCCGACCCCCGTTCCGGTGAGCTTATATGGGTATGCGGGCTCCGCCAGGATGACCACCAGTTCGAGGTTATTAATGCACTTTCTGTTGATAATCACGTGATCAACTCCCCTGAGTCGATATTTACCTGTGCAAGCAAAGTAAAGACCTCTGCAATCCTGCGGAAAAACTCCATAAAGACGCCCGAAACCCTTTTCACCGCCTCTGCGGAAATCGCCGGACATTTTATTGAAAAACATGGCAGGGTGGTGTATAAACCCGTGTACGGTTATGATGGAAATGGCATCCGCCTCATCAGATCTGCAGGAGAACTGGGTGACGGACCCTATTACCTCCAGGAATATATCCCGAATGACCGGGATTACCGGATTTTTGTTATCGATGGAAGATCCGTCGGTGCGATTATACGCAGGTCTGATTCACTTGCACATAATATTCACCAGGGAGGTACCGGTGTCCCGTGCGAGATAGATGCTGATATGAATAAAATGGCCGGGGAAGCTGCAATGGCTGTCGGGGTGGACTATGGGGGTGTTGACCTCCTCGAAGACAAAGAGGGCAAAGAACAACTTGAAACGTATCTCCAATCCCTTCTGGCGAGCGATCTTGCC
>JALOPT010000213.1 GCA_025453715.1 Methanoregulaceae archaeon
AAACGGGATCTAGGTCCATAACGTTCGTTATCATATTTTTGAAAGCCACAGAGGGATTTTTACCCGCATTAAACGATTACTATTTTCTTCCCGTGGATTGTCTCAACAAATGACATCAGGTGTTCGTATACCAGGTCTGCATCCACGTCCTTTTCGATTGTGCAGGTCGATCCTGCAAGTTTCATCCCTTTATTCTCAAGGCGCTCTTTCAGGTGCCTAATCGCGCTTTCAGCCCCTGAGCTGCCCATCTCGACAAGTACATAGCATCGTTTACCTTCGCACATCGACATCCTGTTGATGTATTCATTCACGTATGGGGGCACCTTTCCAGCCCAGACAGGGGACGCAAGGACAAGTACATCAATGTCAGAAAGGTCCTCTTTGACGGGTTTGATCGGTGAACTCCAGCCAAGCAGGGCCCTCATGGCCTTTCCAAACATGCCGGATTCAGCAGCAGGTTCTATTCGTACCGGCTCTACATGTAGCAGATCTCCAAGCCGTTCTGCAACCTTCGCAGTATGGCCCTTCCATGAATAGTAGACGCATAATATTCTCATGGTATCACTCAGGTGTTCTCACCGGATGATAGATAAATGAAACGAGAGGAGTGACCATAAGGATGTGAACTATCCCGGGGTAACCCTGATACGCTACCATTTCACCAGGGTTCGCTCAAGGTGGCCGGCAACAGGTCCATCAACGAACAAGGATCATCATGCTTCAGCTAAATTACGCCTGTAAAACCGTGCGCTCCAGTGGAAATCAAGGGGTATAAAAAGATTCTGAAATCCTCTGTTCAGCGTTATTTCAAAAAATCAGCTGGTGAACAGCAAAATAGCCCACTGACATTTCTATCTCCCGGGCAGTATTAAATGGAATTGATGCCTGTTTTTCGTCAATTTTTTTCAACCACAACCCCTAAATGCACGGAGAAGATTGCACTTATTCAAGGTCTATTTTTAGATCCGAATTACTATTATTGAAATTTATAGTTTGAGATCTCCACCGGCAGTAACATGTCTCCTGCGCGTCATTGCTACTGGAACCTGTCACGCGTAGTCACAGGTTCATCAGACAGGTAGGACTTCATAAGATGTTGAAACGGGATCCTTATCATCATGACACGGATGGAATAATTGATATTCACCGGCAGGAATTCTCATATACGGGATCCGGAGGGAAGGATTTACAATCCCGTAGGGATATGAATGACTAATATTCCGGACGAGCAGAAACCTCATGCGGGGAACAAAGAAACCCGGCACGAGATGAAACAGACAGGGGCAGAGATGAACACGGTGCACCGCCAGAATGTGGCATTGCTTATTCACCTCTTAAAAAGCCCGTACCAGCTCGATCGCGAAAAAGCATCTGATTACCTGGGTGAAACCGGCGACCCTCAGGCGGTTCCGGCACTTATCGAAGCCCTTGGTGACCCGACGATCAGCTGGCTCGCCGCTGAATCTCTTGGGAAAATCGGTGATGAAAGGGCTGTTGAACCTCTGATAGCCGTCCTTGGTTCTGATGAAAAATGGTTAAGGAGGAATGCGGCAGAAGCACTGGGAAAATTACGTGCTCCTTCTGCAGTTGAACCTGTTATCAGGCTCCTTTCTGATAAGAAACATGATGTGCGGGAGATCGCGGCAAGGGCTCTCGGACAGATCGGGGATGAACGTGCCGTACCGGCACTCCGGGGACTTGAAAACGACCCGGATTCAAGAGTAAGGGAAGCTGCGCTTGTGTCAGTTACCATGATAAACCGGAATAAAACGGTCGGATGATCCCCAGGTAACCGCATTATACCATCTATTTTCACCTTCGCAGATAATACTGATTATAATTCCCAGGTCGCTATGAGAACACATTCCCACCACAACATACAGTTTTCAGCCCCGGTCCTTCACGAAATCAGGGAAAATGGGTATATGCCTGCGGATATGCACATCCATACCCGCCACTCTGATGCTGCGATCAGCATCCCGTCACTTCTTACCCGGGCGAAACATCTTGGAATCGGTGTTGCGATCACCGATCATAACGAGATCCAGGGAGTGATCGAGGCATCACAGCACTTACATGATGTCCTTGTCGTACCCGGCATTGAACTTAGTGCCCTCGAAGGGCCTCATATCCTTCTTTATTTTTACACGGTTGACGAACTTGAGGACTATTTTAACACCCATATCAGGGGAACATTGCGAAAAAGCCAGTACATGGCATTGCAGTTATCCACGGAGAAAATTCTTGAATCCGCGGAGGACTATCACTGTGTGAAGGTAGCTGCCCATCCATTCGGGTATTTTGGTATCAACCGCGGAGTCCTCAAATGCATTGATAATAAGACACTCCCCGCAGGGACGATTGACCATATCAATGGTATTGAGGTGATTTGCGGGGGTATGAGCAGGGATATTAATGATAAGGCGGCTCATTACGCCGGAGAGAACAATTTCCCGGTTACCGGTGGTTCCGATGCCCATGTCCTCCCCTCGGTAGGTAGTGTCGTTACCTGTGTCAAAGCCAGTACCGTGGAAGGGTTTCTTAACGGTATCCTCTCAAAGCAGAGTATTGTTATCGGGTCAACTGTAAGCCCTCTTCACAAGGGGATGACCGCGGGTGTTATTGCATGGAACTATGTCCCATACACGATCTCTTCATTAGCGGTCCACTATGAACAGAACCTGCCAAGGATGAGACAGTACCTGAGAAA